>CAYOOG010000078.1:6327-8848 GCA_964405515.1 uncultured Alphaproteobacteria bacterium
TAGTCAAAGCGTTGGGTGCCGGGGCGGCAATGGCCGCAATGCCTTCCATGTTCGGAGTGGGCACGGCACGGGCCATTGAGCGGGTGGCGGAACTTTCAACCACTAAGACTCTGCTAAAGCCCGTGCTTGACGGCGACTGGTGGCTCATCGGCGCCAGCCCCGATTTGAGCGATCTACTTCCGCCTTTTAAGGAGGAACCCGCCGGCATGCCCGCCATGGATTCGGAAGACGGCAAGAAATTCATGGAGAAGATCAAGGCTGCGGGCATCACGGAGAAACAGATTCAGCAGATGATCGAGGTCGGCGTGAAATATTCCGCCAACAAGAATGAACCGGTTGATCATCACCTGTTCAAGGGCGAGGACGGCAAGTGGCATCTCTGGTGCTGCGTGCGGCGCACAAGCGTCGGCCGCATTCTCTACCACTGGCAGGCCGATAAAATAACCGACAGCCCGTGGGAGCAGACCGGTGAAATGATCCGTGCGGACAACAGTGCCGGTGAAAGCATCCGCGACTTTGGTGGCGAGGAATGGATTCAGTCACCCTATTTCCTTAAGGAAGACGGTATCCATTACATGTTCTTCGGCGGCCACAGCACCGGCTTCGACCGGGAGGGCAACGAAGTGGACGCGTCCGACGTCATGCGCGGTGGCTTCAGGGCCCAAGGGCAGATTAGCCTGATGACCTCGCCCGACGGCAAGACCTGGACCCGGCGCAAGGACGAAAATGGATTCAGCCGTCTGTTCACGGGGCCGGGCGAGGCGCGCGACCCCTGCCTGATGAAGGTCGGCGACACCTGGTACATCTATTACGCCGGCTACCAGAATGATGAACCCTTCTTGTACGGCGGCTGCTTCGGGCGCACGTCCAAGGATCTGATCCACTGGTCGGACGCCAAAATCGTGCACCGTGACGCCACGCACGGCGGGCCGCTGTCCTGGTCACACGAATGCCCGCATGTGGTCTACCGAGGCGGGTACTTCTACCTGTTCCGCACGGAGAACTACTACGACGCCATCACCCATGTTTACCGCAGCGAAGATCCCTTGGACTTTGGTGTCGACACGGGCGAGAAATACGTCACCACCATCGCCTGCGCGGCCCCGGAGATCTACGTGGAAGACGGCGTGGAATACGTCTCGTCAAACCACGACCCGGGCCTGGGCACGCAACTATGTCGCTTGAAGTGGGTGAAGGCGTAACTCCGACGCGCGTCGAAGGAGGCGTGGGCACGACTCGTTTGTTTTCAAGTGTTTAGCGCCGGCGCGCAAGCGTCTTAATGTCGCCGCAATTCGTGCTATAATGGTTCTGTGCCCGGCTATTGGCGGGCACGTCACGGGTTTAGCTGGTGGACCCTCGGACAAAAACCTTTTTGACGAGGAGACGACCCCGATGAACAAGACAATCCTTACAGCAACAATTTGTATTGCCCTGATGGCCGCCGGTAGCGCATCGGCCGCCGGCGTGAAACGCACGCTTCACGGCAACGGCGCCTTCAATTGCGAACGACCGGAGGCCCCGGCGCTTCCCGATGGCGATACCGCCACGGCCGAGGAAATGAAAGCCGCGAAGGTGGCAACCAAGGAATACGTTCGGGACATGAACCGCTTCGCCAACTGCTCTACGGCGCAGCTCAATCACATCATTGTTGGCAACGCCCATGATGTCACCGAAAGTATTCGCCAGACCGCCCACAGCGACCGCAACCGAGCAAAGAAGCGCTTCAAAAAGGAACAGGAAAAGTTCGCGGCGAGATAAGTACCCTCAATCAAAGAACACTCTAGATTTCGCGCATCCAGATCGGCCGAAGTTCCACTTCGCCGGTTTGCACGCCGCCCAGTATGGCCAGCAGCTTGTCCCGGTCCCGGGGCAGGTTGCCGGCGAGCGGCAGGGCGTTTGACGCGTGGTTGGATCGGAAGATCAACGGCCTCGGCGGATTAACGCCCGCGATCAGGCGCGTTTGCTCGGCCAAGACACCGTCGTCATCCTGCCACTCGAAGGGCTCGCCGAACTTCCTGAAGAAATCCGTCTCCGTCAGCTCGTTCAGCCGCAACTGAAGCGTCGAGAGGTAGGTGAAGGGCGCCCGGTTGACGACGTCTATGGTGCCGTCGATATGATCCTCCCAATGCCGGCGGCCGCCAAGGCCAAGAACGACGGTGGCCGAGACCTTGAGACCGGCGTCCACGGCCTTGGTCACGGCCTTGACGATGCCTTTGGGGCTGGCCCCCTTGGTGATGCGTCTCAGCATGGCCGGTGAGCCGGACTCGAGCCCCAGATAAACCATGGTCAGCTTGCGCGCCTTCAGCTCGGCCAGGTCCTCGGGGCTCTTCTTCAAGAGGTTCGACGGCATGGCATAAGAGGTTACGCGGGTCAGTTCCGGAAAGGTCCGGTCGAGTTTTTCCAGGATACGGACCAGATGATCCGTGGGCAGGACCATGGCGTCGCCGTCGGCCAGAAAGACACGGCTTGCGCTGGGCCAGCCCCGCGCTGCCGCGTCGATATCGGCGAACACGTCCTCCAG
>CAYOOG010000078.1:8858-11451 GCA_964405515.1 uncultured Alphaproteobacteria bacterium
GGCGTGAATTCCTTGGTCTTGTACATGGCGCAGAAGGAGCAGCGGTTGAAGCTGCAACCATAGGTCACCTGGATAATCAGGTTGTTGCCCTCGGACGGCGGTCGATAGAGGGGCATGTCATAGTCGAGCATGGGTTAGCAGCCGTTAAATCCTGACAGGCAGCGTCATTGCCGCGAAAGCGGGAATCCAGAAAATAGGCTCATTTCTGAATTATTCAAGGAGCTGGATTCCCACGGCCGTGGGAATGACAGGCGCAGAGTTCGAGCGGTCTCTCCTGCTCAGTGCCCCGGAGGCGCGCCTCCCGCCATGGGCAGCGGATAGCCGCTCATGCAAATGACGTTCTTGGGCGGCGCCGGGTGGCCCATGGCGAAGTTGGAAACGCACAAGACCCCGTCGCGCCAAGCCAGGCTTGCCGGTATCACCAAAGGCACCTCGCGCGGCGTGGCGATGGTTATCCGCTGCATGCCGTCGGGCGAGATCACCTTGATCTCGCCGGTCATGGGCTCGGTCGTATAGATATTGCCCTTGTCGTCCAGTTCGATGCCGTCCAGGGGCGTGAAACCCATGGCCACCATGACCGGCTCTCCGGCGCTGCCGTCCTCCATCACGGGCACCCGCACCACCATGGGGTCGTCGTTCGTGCCGGCGTAGACGTTTTTGCCCTCGGCGTCGACAACCAAAATATTGGTGCCAAAGGGCACACCGGATGATGGTGTGTCGTCCCAGTTGAGCAGGGGATGCGCGGTCCAAAGGTTGGCGCGCGAGCCATCCGGCGATATCTTCCAGATGCCGGAAAACGTAAGGTCCGACATATAGATATTGCCGTCCTTATCCACCGCCACGTCGTCCGGGAAACACATGGCCCAGCCGTCGCCGCGCCGGGCTACCGATGTGACCTCGCGGGTCTTGGCGTCAACGCGGTAAACGCCGGACAATGTATCGGTGGCGTCCTTGCAGGCCATGTGGTGCATGTTGAAGGCGCGGTTATCCTTGGTCATGTATTTCGAGCGGAAATCCTTGTAGGCGACGAAAAGGTTGCCCGCCTGGTCGAAGTCGAGCCCGAGGGTCAGGCCGTGTCCGGCGTCTTCTTTTGATGGGATGCTGGCGATGTATTCCGCCTTGCCGTCCTTGCCGATACGATAAATTTCGCCGGCTTCCGCCAGCGCCGCGTAAAGCGTGCCGTCGGGGGCGAATCCCAATCCTTCGGGCGAGGAGGGTAGCTCTCCGCCGACCCAGAACTTGAAATCATCCGCCACCGCCGGATTTGTCAACGCGCCCGCCAAAACAATGGCCAAACAAAATGCAGTTAATCTAATCATGCCGCCCATACCTCATCCAAAACGCGGCGCAGATTGCCGCCCAGAATTGCCCTGATATCCTCGTCGCTCCAGCCTCGTGTCACCATGCGCTCGGTGATGTTGAAGACGCCCTTGGGATTGCAGATCTCAGGAATGTCCAACACCCGCTGCACGCCCTCGTTCTGCATGTAGGGCGGCAGGGGAATTTGATTTTCCGGCGGCAGGCTGTCCCAGCCCTCGATGGGGCCGTCCAGGCCGAGCGCCGCGTGTTCGACGCCGGCAACTTCCGCCACGTGCTCGATGTGGTTCAGGAAGTCATCCAGGGTCGTGGGTTCCTCGGCCGTGACCAGCATGCGCAGCGGCGCGATTCCCATGAGGCCACCGGTGCCGGCCAGCGCCTTGATAACCTCGTCCGGCTCATTCCTGATGTTGGCGGCCAGGGCAAGGCAGTTGCCGTGGCTTGTGATGACCGGCTTTGACGTGGTGGCGCAGGCCTCCATGAGGGAACGCTCGCTGGAATGGGCGAGGTCGATCAACATGCCGATGTCGTTCATGTGGCGGATCAGATCCTTGCCGTAATCGGTCAGGCCGCCGTCCTGTTCGTCCAGAACACCGGAGCCGACCTGACATTGAAGGTTGTTGATCAGCAGGGCGTGGCGCTGGCCCATCTCATAAAACATGTCCACGTCGCCCAGCGTGCGGAAATGCTCGGCCCCGTGGGTGCCGAGGCAAAGTCCGAGCTTGCCGCTTTTCATGACGGCGTCGATATCCGCCGTGCCGTTGACGCGCGCGACCCGGTCCCCCAGCGCCTCAAAGGCCGTGTTCCAGCCGTTGATGGCCTTCAGGTAACATTCGTAGTGATCGGGTCCCATGGAAACGGAAAGCGCGTTGCCGACGTTGAAGCCGGAGCCCTCGTACTTGATGAAGTCATCCGGTACCAAATCCTCCGCCGCCAGGCAGACGTTGGGGGCATCGGGCCCGCCATGGCGGAATACCGTTGCGCAGCTTATGACGGGATTCTTCTCGACCAGGTCCAGCGTGCGCTCGGAATACTGCTGTTCATCTGTCATGGCGTTGTTCCCCAAATCGCCTGCCGCCTTCCGGCAACCGGCGGGCTGCGGTCCCCATATCACGCGGCCCTCGTCGGCTGACGAAGAATGGCCATAAGCTAGCCCATGCCCGGGGCTCACCCACCTGACAGAAGTGTTAGTCACTGGGGGGCTGGTGGTAAGAGCACCCCCTCCCTGTCATTCCCGAAGCCGCTTTCGCGTGACTTCCGGGGCCCTAATCGCTAG
>CAYOOG010000079.1:0-11430 GCA_964405515.1 uncultured Alphaproteobacteria bacterium
CCTGTGCATCGTTGTCACAGTCATATGGTGGATTTAATGAGTCTGGACCCTAGATGCCCCCACGATTTCCGCCCTTCCAATTTGTCAGCAAAATTCGCCAATCACCCAAGAGCCCTGCGGCGTAAGGCTCCTCAGGCGACGAAAGTTGCCTGGCTTATTCCTGGCACTTGTTGCCGGCGTTGATGATGTCACCGGCAATGATGATGGTGATGTCACCGCTTGGCGCCACACCGGCGATCTGATTGCCGATCTCAACGCTGCCGCAGCCGACCCGGCCCGGTAAAACACCAAACTCCATGAGCTGGTCAAGATCCGACGGGATATCGTCCCCCAGCACATTATCTTGGAGGTGCATGAGCCGGGTACGAACCTGCAAAATCTTCATGTTGGCCTGATCGGGGAGAACCCCCTGGGCAAACCCATTACTACTCGTCGCGGCCAGGCCGGCCGCAAACAACGCCACCGCCAAGCCGATACCCAAAATGCGTGTCATGATGATGTCTCCACGATGTCGTTCGTGGCCCGAATGGGGCGGGAAGAAGCCTTCCCACCCCCCGAACCGTTACTTGCAAGCGTCTTTTGCGCCGATGGTGCCGATCTTTTGCTGCGAGCAGGATTCATTGCCAACAGACGCGTCAATGGCGCCGTCCACATCGCCCGTGACCGTCAGATCACCGGTAACCTTGCCTGAATCGACAGCGAATTCTTCCTGGTCGGAGGAGGATTCGCTACCGACCGAGGCGTCAATCGAGCCTTCCGAGGCAACGGTCACTTCGGTGGCGCCATCAATCGTTGGACCACCACCACCCGGTGCGTCATCGGCAAGAACCGCCAAAGGTGCGGCAAACACGAAAATACCCGCAAACAAGAGTGTCTTGGTCGTTTTCATAGCGAACCCCCTAGGTCAGGTGAAGATTGCGCACGTAACACGAGATTACTTGCAATCGTTTTTTGCGCCGATGGTGCCGATCTTCTGCTGCGAGCAGGATTCATTCCCAACAGACGCGTCAATAGCGCCGGAAACGTCGCCCGTCACCGTCACGTCGCCGGTCATCTTGCCTGAATCAATGGCGAATTCTTCCTGATCGGACGAAGATTCGTTGCCAACCGAGGCGTCAATCGAGCCTTCAGAAGCGGCTGTAACTTCGGTGGCGCCATCAATGGTGGGCCCGCTGCTCGGCGCGTCAGCGGCATAAGCCATGAAAGGCGCGGCAAGAACAAAGGCGCCGGCAATCAGTAGTTCTTTCGTCTTAATCATAATAATCCCCTAGATTGTGTAAAAATCGGCCCCATTCCGCGATACTCGGCGTCGAAAACCGGCAAATACAATGCCATCACCATTTCCAGAGCCCGAACGCAGATACTGGCACAAGGTGCAATCCTTTGTCCAACATTCGACATGAACCTCTGCTGAACAGTGGGTTGCGAAAAATTCATGTTTTGGGCCGGCTCGGCGGGACAGTTTCGCCGGACTTCTGGGCCCCAAATAGGTAGCGGGCCCTTACTCCGGGCTTTGCTCGGTGCGCTGATAGACCACCTTGCCCTCGAGCAGCGTGGTCATCACCTTGGTCTCGCTGATCTCGTCGGGCGGTATGAGAAACAGATTCCGGTCGAGGACGATCATATCGGCGAGCTTGCCTTCTTCAATGGACCCGGTTTCCGACGTTGAACGCATGGCGTGAGCGCCGTTCAGGGTGAAAATCTCGATTGCCGTGGCCAGATTGACAATCTCTTCGGGAGCCATGACGCCCGGCGTCTGGCCGAGTGGATCGCGGCGCGTAATCATGGCCTCGAGCGCCGGCCAGGGGTCGATCTCGGTGACCGGCCAGTCGGAGCCGTAAACAACATGCGCGCCAGCCTTGAGGAAGCTCTTGGTCGGCCATGACTTCGCCACCCGCTCCGCGCCCAGAGGCGGCACCAGGCCATGTTCAATAACCGGCGAGGGATACCAGAAGGGCGGCGACATTTCGGCCACCGCGCCGAGCGCTTTGAATCGTGGCATGTCGTCATCGTGGATGAAGCTGGCGTGGCCGACCTCGTGCATCAGGCCGCTGTCGCCGTTGGCCTTGCGCGCGGCTTCCACCGCGTCCAGGGCGGCGCGGGCCGAGCTGTCCCCGGCGGCGTGCATCTTTACCGTCATCCCTGCGGCGTCAAAGGCTACCAGGTCGGCCTTCAAGGTCTCACGGTCGACAAACAAGGTTTCCATGGGCTCGGTCTCGCCCGCGTAGGGCTCGATAAAGGCCGAGGTATTCGTGGTCGGCACGCCGTCCAGCATGATCTTGATGAAGCTTGTGTTGATGCGCGGCGAGGCATAGTCGGCGCGATCCGCCACCAAAGCCTGCTCTTCCCCGTGGTCACGGCCCTTGAACCGCCAGGCGAGGTGGGCGGCAAGACGCAGGGTCAGGCCCTCGGCGTCGTCGACGGTCTTGAAAGCGGCCAAACTCTCGCGGATGCCCCAGGCGTCCTTGATGGCGGTGATGCCGTAACCGTTCAGCCTGTTCTGCAACCAGCGCACGGCGGCGATCTGCTCCTTGGGCGTTCTCGGCGGTATGAGGCTGCTCACCAAGGTCGTGGCGGATTCGTGCAGGGCGCCCGTGGCCTCGCCGTTTTCATCGCGCAAAATCTCGCCGCCTTCCGGGTTGGGCGTCCCGGCCGTGATTCCGGCGATCGCCAGGGCCTTGGAATTGGCCCAGCCGTGGTGGTGGGTTTCGTCCACCAGATAGATCGGACGGTCGGGGGCCACGGCATCCAAAATCGCCTTGTCCGGCGACCCGTTGGGGAAGATGGCAACACCCCAGTCACCGCCGACGATCCATGACCCTTCATCGCCCTTGGCGGCGCAGGCCTTGACGGCGGCGGCGATTTCCTCGGCCGTGGCGACGGGCGTGAAGCTGCATTGGTAAAGCGCCTTGTCGGCGCCCATCAAGGGGTGGGTATGCGTATCAACAAGCCCGGGCATGACCATGCGGCCCTGCAATTCAATGACCTGGGTTTCCGGGCCTATGAGGCCATCCATGGCTTGGTTGGCGCCGACACCCAGGAAACGGCCATCCTTGATGGCCACGGCCTGGGCCCACGGCTGGGCCTTATTCACGGTGTAGAAGGCGCCATTGCGGTAGACCACATCGGCAAAGGGGCCCGTTGCACCCTCAACCGCAATGGCCCGCCCGCCGGCCATGACCGTCAAGGCCAGCAAGGCCAGCAAGGCCAGCAAGGCCACGGCCCATACCAGCCGCCGATTGAACGCAAACGCCTTCATGGCTTCCTCCCAACAGCAATAACAAGACGGGGATAATGGAATTGCCGGCTGCGCTTAGGCAAGCCATTTTCCGGCACAAGTTTTTACACAACCCGGAACCCTGGCCTATGATGCCGCCGGACAAAAAAGGGCGAAGTTCATGAACCGGCTCCTTACCCTGATTGCCGCCTGCGGCCTGTTGGCCGCGCCAGCGGCAGCGGCGGACGAGATTCCCGACCTTTCCGGCCAGGTGTTGACCGTCAACGGCCCGGTGGCACCCCAGTCCCTCGGCATCGCCTTGATGCACGAGCACATTTTCATCAATTTTCCCCCGCCGCTGGAGGCTCGCGACAAATGGCTCTCGGCGGGTCTGCCTTACCCGGAAACACCGGAAGCCCAGCACCTGTGGCACCAGCCCCTGTCCTTCGAGATCATGGGCAGGCTCGACATTGCCTGGCCCGCCAACAAGGACGCCCTGACTCTTACGGACGAGGCCCTGGCCGTCGACGAGCTCAACCGTTTCAAGGCCGCCGGCGGCGGCACGGTGGTTGAACTCACGAGTATCGGCCTTGGCCGCAACCCGGGGGGACTCCGGCGGGTCGCCGCGGCAACGGGGCTTAATATTGTCATGGGCGGCGGCTGGTACCGCGACGAGTGGCTGCCCGAGGACGTGAACGAGCGCAGCATCGAGAGCCTGGCCAGTCAAATCGTGCGGGAAATCACCGTTGGCGTGGATGGGGGCGTGAACAGCAACGGCATCCGCGCCGGTATCATCGGCGAGGTCGGCGTGGAAAGCCACCCGCCCGGCGACCCCCTGACAGCAAACGAAATCAAGTCCCTTCGCGCCGCCGCCCGCGCCGCCATGGCCACGGGCGCGCCGCTCTCGCTCCATACCCTGTTGACGCCCGGCGACCCGCTGACCGTGCTTGATGTTCTGGCGGACGAGGGCATGGACCTATCCCGCGTCATCATGGGCCACATGAACGCCACCATCGTCCGCGACGAGGCTTACATGCTGGCGATCGCCGAGCGCGGGGTTTACCTGGAGTTTGACCTGCTGGGTTTTCGCGAGAGCACCGCCGTTTCAGCCTTTGTCGACGACCGCACCGTGGCCTCGGGCATCATGCTGCTTCTGGAGAAGGGCTATGGCGACCGGGTGCTGCTGTCCCACGACACGGCCATCAAACTGCAATTAGTGAATTACGGCGGCTACGGATACGGCTATATTCCCACGCACTTTCTGCCGCACCTCGAAGAACGCGGATTAAGCAAGGCCCAGATCAACATGATTTCAGTGAAGAACCCGGCCCGGGCGCTGACTTTCGCCAAACCAGGAGAGCAACAATGACCATCATCAATAACCTGAACAAACACTTGAACCGGAGGAGAGCGCTTCAACTGGGCGGCGCGGCCTTGGCCTCGGCAACGTTCAATAGGGCACGGGCGGCGGAACGGGTGGCCGAATTGTCGACGGAGAAAACCAAGCTGATGCCCAAGCTGGCCGGCGACTGGTGGCTGATCGGCCCGGCGCCTGATCTTGATCACGTTCTGCCCATAGGCCCGGTGCCCAACTCCATGGGCGGCATGGAAGGCCCGGGCGCGCAGGCCCTGTTCGCCAGACTGCGTGAAGTCGGCATGGACGAGGCCTGGATCACAAATATGAAGGCGACTTTTTCCAAGGTCATGGGCAACCGCAATGAGCCGGTGGATCATCACATCTTCCAGGACCCCGAGGGCATCTGGCATCTCTGGGGCTGCATCCGCCAAACCTCCGTCGGTCGCGTGCTTTACCACTGGCGCACCGACGACCCGAGAAACAGCCCCTGGGAAGCCACCGGCGAAATCATGCGCCGTGATTTGAGCTACGGCGAAAGTCAGAACACCACCAACGGCGAGGAATACATCCAGTCGCCTTATTTTGTGAAAGAGAACGGCCTTTACTACATGTTCTATGGCGGCCTGAGCACCGGCATGGACGCCGACGGCAATCCCATCGAAGTCAACAGCAAGGGCCTTTTCGCCTCCGTCGACGAGGGCCAGATCTGCCTCATAACATCGAAGGACGGCATCAATTGGACACGGCACAAGGACGCCAACGGCAACAGCCGTGTCTTCTCCGGCCCCTCCGGCGTGCGCGACCCCTGCCTGATCAAGGTCGGCGACACCTGGATCATCTATTACGCGGCTTACGAAGACGACATCATCACCAAGGGCGGTGATTTCGCCCGCACGTCCAAGGACCTGATCAACTGGTCGGACTACAAGCTCATTCACCGGGACGCCAGCCACGGCGGCCCCATGAGTTTCACCCACGAGTGCCCCCAGGTGGTCTATCGCGGCGGTTATTTCTATCTGTTCCGCACGGAGAACTATTACGATTCAGTAACCCACGTCTATCGCAGCGACGACCCCCTGGACTTCGGCGTCGATACCAGCGCCAAGTACGTCACCTCCTTCGCCGCCGGCGCGCCGGAATTTTATGTAATCGACGGTGAGGAATTTGTCTCCTCGAACCACGACCCGAAACTGGGCACGCAAATGAGCCGCATGGTCTGGGTGGAGGAATCTTGAGGGGGAGGAATTCCGCTCCTTGAGCTGTTTCGTCTACATCCTCGGCAGCATGGAAAGCGGGAATGGCGGGCGGACGCATACCTATGTTGGCTGGACAACGGATCTGGAGCGCCGCCTCGCTGAACACAATTCCGGTTCCGGCGCGAAATCCACACGGGGGCGCGCCTGGCGGCTTTTGTACGCTGAGCGCCACGCCACGCGAAGCGAGGCCATGAGCCGGGAATGGCACCTGAAGCGCGACCGCGGATTTAGAAAGAGTCTGGTCGAGGAACGCTGAAACTTGCCGGCGCCCACGGTACAAATCAACCCGCGTCTGCTAGCATGCCGACAGGGGAGTCGGGGGACATGAACATGAAATCAAATCTTATTCGCGGATGCTTACTTGCCGGGAGTTTGTGGGCGCTCGGTCTTGGCCACGCCGCACTGGCGCAAGAAGAAGAGCGCGTCTCGCGCTTCAACGAGTACCGGGGCTACAGCGCGCCGATTTACGACGGCCAGCAGCGAAGCTCCGTTTACATAACGGCGCGCGACGGCACGCGCCTTGCCGCCGACATCATCCGCCCCAGTCAGGACGGCCAGGTGGTCGAGACGCCCTTGCCGGTGATCTGGCAGCACACGCGCTATCTGCGCTCGCGCATGGGCACGAATGAAGTGGAAAGCTGGGTCGAGCCGATTGTGCAATATGGCTACGTTGTTGCCGCCGTGGACGTGAGGGGCAGCGGCGCTTCCTTCGGCGCCCGGGATGCCTGGTTTACAGCCGAGGAAAACAGCGACGGTTACGACGTCACCGAATGGCTCGCGGCCCAGCCCTGGTCCAACGGCAATATTGGCATGTTCAGCCGTTCCTATTTGGGGGTCACGCAGTTTATGGCGGCGAGCCAAGTGCCGCCTCACCTCAAGGCCATTTTCCCCGAGATGGTCACCTTCGACATGTACGACTGGCTCTACCCCGGCGGCATCTTCCAGTCCGGCTTTCTTTCCATGTTCAGCCGCGGCGTCAAGATGATGGATATGGCGATACGGCTTCCCGATATGAGCGGCAAGCTGACCGCGACCCAACCGGTCGATGCCGATCTGGATAGCGCGCTCCTGCATCAGGCGGTGCGCGAGCACCGGGGCAATGCCAGCGCCTTCCACAAGGTCTCCAACATGCCTTACCGGGACAGCCCCGACGGGCCGGGGGGCGAACGCGTGCACCTCGCGCGGTCACCCAACAGCTATCTTGGTGAAATCGGCAACTCCGGCGTGGCGGTTTATGTCTTGGCCGGCTGGCTGGACATGTTCAGCCGCGACGCCTTTCTCTGGCTGCGTAACCTGAAGAACCCGGTCAAGCTCACCGTCGGGCCCTGGTATCACGGCGAGGTTCAGGAGATCGACATGCTGGCCGAGCACCTACGCTGGTTCGACCACTGGCTAAAAGGCGTCGACAACGGCGTCATGGATGAGCCGGTCCTGACCTACTGGACGTTGGGCGCGGCGGACGGCGACAAGTGGCGCACGGCGGCAACCTGGCCCCTGCCCGGCCAGAGCCTTGAGGATTATTACTTTGCCCCCGGGCCCACGGGCACGGTGGCCTCGGCCAACGACGGGTCGCTGTCGGCACAAGCGCCCATCGAGGCTGGCCATGGGGACGGCCAGGACGACTTGTCCGTGGACTACGGCGCCACTGTCTCCGGCGACAGCCGCTGGGGCAACAGCATGGCGATCCGGACCTGCGCTTTCGAGGCCTGCGGCGACAGCGCCGGCCTGCCCGACCTGGCGGCCAACGACGCGCGCGGCCTGACCTATACCAGCGAGCCCCTGGCGGCGGACCTGGAGGTCACCGGCCACCCGGTGGCCCGGCTCTGGGTGACCTCGAGCGACGACGACGGCGACTTTTTCGTCTATCTCGAGGAAGTGGAGCCCGACGGACGCTCGCAATACGTCACCGAAGGCATGCTCCGGGCCTCCAACCGGGCCCTGCACGAGCCGGCCTGGGATACTTTCGGCCTGCCCTGGCACCGCGGCAACGCCGGCGACAGGGTAAGCCTGCCAGCGGGCGAGCCCGTGGAACTGGTGATCGACCTGCAGCCGACCTCCAACATATTCGATGCCGGCAACCGAATCCGCGTCACTGTCACTACCGCCGACGAGGCGAACTTCAGCACGCGGACGCGGTTCTTCGCGCCCACGGTCAGCCTACACCGCCGGGCCGGGGAGTTATCGCGGATTACATTACCTGTGATCAGACGGGATGAGACGCCGCCGGAGAAGGTCGGATCGGAAAGACCTTAGTACCGGATTCGCCTGGAGTTGCCTTTGGCGCGCCATTTCGTGGGTTGGCGAAACTGGGGCGGCAGAAGCCGCAAGAACCATTCCCCAATAGATTTACAGATGCTGCACAAAGCTGTTTCCCCTTGATGCCAAATCGGATATGCTTGCCGGACCGGATATGGTTTGCTTGCACCCGCCCCCGTCACCGCACTTCCGCTTGAAACTCTCATTGTTCCCTCCTTATCTCGTTTGAGGGCGCCCTGCGTTTCGCCTGTGCGGTACCCCGTGGCCTTGGGAGCTTGTAACCACACTACCAGTTGGGAAATTCCAGGCAATTCGGGAATTCCAGGGGATGGGTTAGGGATTTCCTTAGGATGAATGGTCGGATTGACGGCGTGGCGCGGGGCATTGGCCGCCTCTTAAGCGAAACCGGCCGCCCCCAGGGACGGCCGGATTGTTCTGCTGCCTTGGAAGCAGCATCATGTTGGGTCAGTTGACGGCGTCTTTTAGAGCCTTACCCGCCTTGAATTTGGGTCGCATGGAAGCGGGAATTTGTATCGGTTCTCCGGTGCGCGGATTGCGCCCCATAGAAGCCTTGCGCTGCACAACGCTGAAGGTACCGAAGCCCACCAGACGGACTTCAGAACCGCCCGATAGAGCAGCATTAATTGAGTCAAACACACTGTCCACGGCCCTTGCGGAATCAGCTTTTGACAATCCGGATGAACCGGCCACGCTCGAAACTAGATCGTTCTTGTTCACAACTGGCCCCCTTTGCAGATACAGAAAGGAACGTCCCTAACGGCTGGAAATGCGCTAATTCCCGGGCCCCGGGACATAAACACCTTAGATCGAGGTTTGCCGTCGCGTCAAAGGAAAATCCTCCGAAACACACAGTTCTTGCGGCTGACGGTGCTTTTTCGGTCGGTTTGGTCAGAAATCAGCACCATGCCCTCGCAAACGGGGCCGCGAGCGATTCAGGCGCCCAATGGCTTAGCACCGAATGTTCGTCCAGATAGTCCGCTCCGGACTCTAAGCAGCGACTTTCCCTCCTTGTTTCCGCCGTGATAGATTGCGCCGGTAATCACGATGGACTTGAGTTTCAGACAGGCTTTTAGGCAGAGACGTATCTGCCGGGGAGTGGGACATGAACACAGTAGCCATCATCTGCATAGTGCTCGGCATATTGATTATCGTCACAAGAGGGCCTTTGATCGTCGCGCCGCAAGCGACAGTCCGTGTTTACCGCAAGATACTTGAGAAGCCGGCACAGGTGCGCATCATGGGGCTCGCCCTGGCCCTGCTGGCCTTGGTGGTCGTGCGCGCGACCGCAAATGAACCCGGCCTGCTGGCGGCGATCCTGAATGTTCTAGGCTGGTTAATTCTTGTTGTTGGCGGCTTGATGCTCACGCTCTTCCCCAATGTGGCCCAATCCATTGTGTACCGCGTACTTGACGCCTTGAGCGATACACTGCTGCGGGGTGCCGGTCTTGTAGCCGTGGGCCTTGGTCTTTTCCTGATTTATTTGGGTGTGACCTATTAGGCGCCGCGCGCCACGAGCGGCCAGGGGGCCAAAGGAACGGCCCTCTCGCGCCGCTTTGCTTCACTCCGGCAGTGCCGTGCTTCCTATATCAGCTCCGCCGCCCGCATCTCGCCGAGCGACTGTTTGGCCGCGTCGATAAAGAGATCGGCGTCGGCGTCCGTATGGGCGGCGGAAAAGAAAATGATGTGCATATCCGGTATGATGATGCCGTGGGAGCGCATGTAATTGCTGAAGATCACGTTGCGGGTGCCGTGGTTCTTGTCATGCATGTCGCGGGTGTGGCCGAACGGCTTGTCGCCCATGTAGGGGATAAACCAGGAGTTTTCGCCAATGCACCTTAACGGCATGTCGTTGTCGGCGGCGAAGGTATTGACTTCCTCCTTCACCCGCGCCGTCAAGGTGTCGATATGGACGTAGATTTCCGGATGGTCGCGCAGATGGCGCAGGACAGCCGCGCCGACCTGCATGGTCACCGGGTTGGCATTGAATGTGCCGATGGTGAAGACCTTCTGCTCTTTCGCGTCGCGGCTGATGTCGCCGGTGGAAATGATCGAGCTCATGGCGGCATCGCTGCCGGTGATGGCGCCGGCCGCGAAGCCGCCACCGATGATCTTGCCGTAGGTCGCCATGTCCGGCGTGACGCCGTACTTCTCCTGTCCGCCGCCATAGGCGCAGCGAAAGCCGCTGATGACCTCGTCGAGGATCAGCAGCACCCCGGTCTCGCGCGTGACCTCGCGTAGCTCTTGCAGGAAGTCCGCCATATTGACGGGGTAGCTGCTTGGAACCGGCTCGATGATGACGGCGGCGAGCTCGTCCTTCAATTCGCGGATACGGTCCAGGCTTTGCGGGCTGTCAAAGGCAAGCTTGACCACGTTGTCCAGCACGGCCTGAGGGATGCCCTTGCAGTCGGCAACCGGCTCAGGCGCCTCGGCGGGACCGGCGCCGTGGCCCAAACTACTGCCGACAAGGGCGTAGTCGTGAACGCCGTGATAACAGCCCTCGAAGGTTGCGATGCGATCCTTTCCCGTCGTTGCCCGGGCGATCTTCAGGGCGTTCATGGTCGCCTCGGTGCCGGAATTCACGAAGCAGACCTTGTCGGCGCAGGGGATGGCGTCGACCATCAGTTCGGCCATCTCCACCTCGTGGGTGTGGGCGATGGAATAGACCGCCCCGGCGTCGACGGCCTTATGCGCCGCTTCCACCGCCACCGGGTGGGCGTGGCCGAGGATCAACGGCCCATAGGCCATGGTGACGTCGAGATACTCGTGGCCGTCGATATCCCAGACCCGCGCGCCTTCGGCCCGTTCGATGAAGGCGACGTTGGCGGGCGCCCGGTAGGGGCCGGTGATCAGCATCGAGATGCAGACCTTTCGCGCCCGTTCGAGAATTTCGTTCGACCGTGGCAGGCGGTTGTGACCGGCCGTTATGAGCTGCTCGAAAGCGTTATTCATGGCGGGTTCTCCTGAACGCATGCGCGGCTGGCTCTTAGCGTATAGAGAATGTCATATTTCTGTATTTTGTAAATGCGGCTATTGGCCGCCATCAGCCGCGCCCAAACAGGAAAGCGCCGGAACTACTTACAGAGCTTTCTATTATCGCCGCGGCGTTGAAGAAATATGTGCACGCCTTTTCGGTTGCCGACCACGATATCCGGCAGGTCGTCGTCATCGATATCCGTTGTTGCGAACTGCCGTCCCGATCCGACCTTATCGCCGACCAAATGCCGGATAAAACGGGGCTCGTTATCGGGGCCCGTTGTTATTTCGTACCATGACCTGCACCCTTAAAAGTGGTCCGGGACGAAAGAGAGGATTTGGCGCATTCT
>CAYOOG010000080.1:0-11267 GCA_964405515.1 uncultured Alphaproteobacteria bacterium
GAATGCGCCAAATCCTCTCTTTCGTCCCGGACCACTTTTAAGGGTGCAGGTCAGTTTCCTGGGCGACGTCGCGGGCGTCCGCTTCGTTGCCGAGGCGCTTGGCGAGATACTGCTGCAGGGCGGCGCCATGGCGCAGGAACAGGCGCTCCAGAAAGGCCTTACGGCCTTCAGGTTCCCCCTCAAGGGACGCCGGCGCGGCGGCGCATACAGTGGTGCTGTTCAAGGGGCCACGACTCCCGGTCATTTTTCAGCTATCCCCATGATGTTGCCCACGGGATTCCGGGTACGGTTTTTTTGCACAATCCGGCCCCAGCCCCCTCAGACCGCCGCTACCCGGCGCACGGCATCGGCGATGTCGTCCTTGGTCGGAATGACCAGATTTTCCAGCTCGCGGGTGTGCGGTATGGGCACCTGGGGCGGGGCGACGCGCACGATCGGCGCCTTCAATGCCTCGAAGGCCTCTTCCGCCACCATGGCCGCGACCTCGCCGCCGGTGCCGCCGACCTTGTGGCCTTCGTGGACGATCACCAGCCGCCCGGTCTTGCGCACCGAGGCGAGAACCGTCTCCCTGTCCATGGGGTGCGCGGTGCGCAGGTCCACGACCTCTACTTCGATGCCTTCATCGGCCAGGGTTTTGGCGGCATCGAGGGCGCGGTTCACCATCAGCCCCAGCGCCACCACGGTAACGTCGCCGCCGGGGCGCTTGATGTCGGCAAGGCCAAGCGGGATGGTGTACTCCTCGTCCGGCACTTCCTCGCGCATGCCGTGATAGAGGTGCATGTGCTCGAAGAAAACCACCGGGTTGTCGTCGCGGATGGCCGATTTGATCAGGCCCTTGGCGTCATAAGGCGAGGACGGCAGCACCACCTTCAGGCCGGGCACGCCGACCAACCAGGAATGGAAGTCCTGCTTGTGGGAAAGGTGCGGGCTGACACCGTACTTGGTGCGCAGCACCATGGGTACGCGCGCCTTGCCATTGGACAGGTAGTGCATGCTGGGGGCGTCGCTGGCCATGGGCTGCATGACCAGGGTGAGGAACTCGGCGAACATGATCTCGATCACCGGGCGCATGCCCTTCAAGGCCGCGCCGACGCAAAGCCCGGCCATGGCGGTTTCGGCGATGGAGGAATCGATAACGCGGCCGCTGTCGCCGAACTCCTCCCACAAGCCCTTGGTGGATTGCAGCGGCCCGCCGAAGGCGCCGATGTCCTGGCCCAGCAAAAAGACGCTGTCGTCGCGCTGCATTTCCTCGCGGATGCCCTCGACCAGAGCCTGCTGATAAGTCATGCGTGCCATGGCGCCCTCCTATTCCGCTACTGCGTAAACATTGTCGAGACCAAGGTCATCGGCGCTCGGTTCGGGGTCTTGCAAGGCTGCTTCCTTGGCCTCGGCCAGTTCGCGGGCGGCCTCGGCGGCGATATCCGTCGCCTCCTGCTCGCTCAGCACTTCCTGGTCCACAAGCCGTTGCCCGAAGCCGGTCACCGGGTCGCGGCGGCGCCATTCCTCGACCTCTTCGGCCGAACGGTAATCGCCCTTGTCACCGGCGAAGTGACCGGCCAGCCGGTAAGCAAGCGCCTCGACAAGGCTTGGCCCCTCGCCCCGGCGCGCCCGGGCCACGGCCTCGCCCACCGCCTCGCTCACGGCGAGCACGTCCATGCCGTCCACGCGCACGCCCGGTATGTTGTAGCCGGCGCCGCGGTCGGCCACCGAGGCCCCGCCGAGGTGCTCGGAGGCCGGTTTCGATATGGCGAACTGGTTGTTCTGGCAGACAAAAACCACGGGCAGCTTGAGCATGGCCGAGAGGCCGATGGCTTCGTGGAACTCGCCCCGGCTGG
This sequence comes from uncultured Alphaproteobacteria bacterium, assembly GCA_964405515.1. Classification (GTDB taxonomy): domain Bacteria; phylum Pseudomonadota; class Alphaproteobacteria; order JAPYRI01; family JAPYRI01; genus CAYOOG01. The sequence continues at coordinate 1,836 of CAYOOG010000080.1, forward strand.
CGGTGCCGTCGCCGAAGGCAACCACCGCGACATCGTCCGAGCCCTTCAACTTGGCGGCCAGGGCCGCCCCCGCGCCGTAGCAGATGGTGGCGCCCAACGCCCCGGAATAATGGCCGATGATGTTGTAGTCGAATGGGCCGCAAACCATGTTGGCGTGGCGGCCACGGCTGGGGCCGGTGGTCTTGCCCAGAATGCCGCCGAGAATTTCCCGCAGGGGCACGCCGCGAATGTAGGAGGCAAGCTCCGGGCCCCGGTAGTGGGGCGCGATCACATCCGTCGGCCGCAGGCCAAAGTATGCGCCGACGATGACCGCCTCCTCACCCTCGATGGAGTGCCAGCTCGGGTTGGAATCGGAAAAAACGTGCGCCAGTTCCCGGCCCATGACGAGATACTTGTAGATCGACAGCAGATCGTCGTTTCTGAGATTCTTTTCAGCACTTGCCATGATCATGTCCCCATGGATATGCGGCCGACGACGGCGCCGACCTCGGTCACCGCGTCCTTGCCGTAGATGATTTCCGCCAGCACGCCGGCGGCCTCGCTTTGAATTTCCATATTGGCCTTGTCGGTCATGACCTCAAGGATGACGTCGCCTTCGCTGACCGGCTCGCCCACGCCCTTGAGCCACTCGACCACCGTGACCTCCTTTACGTCCTCGCCGAGGTCGGGGATGGTGATGTCCATAACATTGTCGTTCATTCGTTACTGCCTCTCTCTATTGTTCGATTTGTGAAGGCTCGGCGATTGTGTCGGCCACTGTCTGCAGAAAACGAGAGGCCGGGGCGCCGTTGACGACCCTGTGGTCGAAGGTCAGGCTGAGGCCGACCATGGAGCGCACGACAACCTCGCCGCCGTGGACTACCGGCGTCGGTGTGATGGCGCCGGTGCCGAGAATGGCGCATTGGGGCTGGTTGAGTATGGGCGTCGACCAGCGGATGGCGGAAAACATGCCGCCGTTGGTCAGCGTGAAAGTGCCGCGCCGCATGTCTGCGGGCTTGAGCTTTTTCGCCAGGGCACGCTCTTCCAGGTCGGCAAGACTGCTGGCGATGTCCATGACGCTCATTTGATCGGCGCCGTGGAGAACCGGTACGATAAGGTTGCCGCCCGGCATGGCCAGCGCCACGCCGATGTTGATTTCCTCCAAGATCTGCCGTTCGTCGCCGTTGAGCGTGGCGTTCATCTCCGGGTGCGCGGCCAGCGCCCCGGCCACGATCTTCACGAAAAGGTGCGTAAAGCTGACCCGAACGTCTTGGCTCTGGCCGGGGCCGTCCACCAACCGACGGCGCAAGGCCACGAGTTCCGTCGCGTCGGCCTCGGCCAGGACAGTCACCGGCGCCGATTCCAGGTGGCTCGCCAGCATATGCTTTGCGGTCAATCGGCCAATGGGATCGAGCGGTTCGCTCCGCGCAATCCGGATGCCGTCGGCCGTCAGTTTGGAATTCATCCCCCGGCTCCCAACCGTCAGAAACTTGCAATTGCAAGTATTTTACGCGCCCGCGCGAAGTCGGCGCAAGTCCTATTTTTTGCGGTGCACCCGATGGTCACCTACCGAACACCAGCCCCGGCAACCACAGACTGAGGTCGGGGATCAGAACCAAAGCCCCAAGCAACAGCACCATGGCCAGCAGGAAGGGCAGGAGTTCCTTGATCACCAGGTGGACCGGAGCCTCGGCCTGGGCCGCGGTGAGATAGATCAGCAATCCCACCGGCGGTGTGATCAGCCCGAACAGGGTGGCGACGACGGCGACGATGCCGAAGTGGATCAGGTCGATGCCCACGGCATGCGCCAGCGGCACGAAGATCGGCACGAACACCAGGAACAGAATCACCGGCTCCAGCAACATGCCACCGGCGAACAGCATGACCGCGAGCAGGGCCAGCACCAGGGTCGGATTGCCGGTCACGGAACGGACCCAGGCCGCCAGATCCTGAGCAAGGTTCATATTGGCGATGATCCAGATGAACAGCCCGGCAACGGAGACGATGATCAGAATCTTGCAGCCGTCGACACCGGCCTTGACGAGGGTGCGCCACAGATCCACCCAGCTCATTTCCCGGTAGACCAACATGCTGACGGCGAGGGCGTAGGCCGCGGCGATGGCGCCGATCTCGGTTACCGTGGCGATGCCGCTGATGATGCCGCCGATGATGATGAACGGCATGATCAGCGCGAGCGCCGAATCCGCAAAAGAAGCCCCGACCTCCCGCCAGCCGGCCCAAGGCGAGGCCGGGTAGTCACGCAGGCGGCTGATCAGGTACGAGGCCACGAGCAGGAACGCACCCATGAGAATCCCCGGCACGACGCCGGCCAGAAACAGCTTGCCAACCGAGGTGCTGGCGATGAGGCCGAAGAGCACCAGGGGAATGGATGGAGGAATAACCGGGCCGATGGTAGCCGAGGCCGCGGTCACCGCCGCCGCGTAGGGGCCGGAATAGCCCTCTTTTTTCATGGCCGGAATCATGATCGAGCCGATGGCCGAGGCATCGGCCACCGCGGATCCTGAGACGCCGGCGAAGGCCATGCCGCTAATGACGTTTACGTGGCTCAGGCCGCCGCGCACGTGACCGAAACAGGCGCGTGAAAAGCGCAGCAGCCGCGCACCAATGCCACCCGCGTTCATCAACTCACCGGCCAGGAAAAAGAAGAGGATCGCGGCGAAGTTATAATTGTCGAGGCCCTGGACAAAGCCCTGGCCGACGATCATCGCCGGAACCTTGGGCCAAAAAGCAAGAATGTAAGCCCCGGCGGCCGCAGCCATGCAGGCAAATACCGGTACGCCGATGATCATGAGAAGGATCATCACACCGAACAGGACCGCGAGTTCAGCGATCATCGGGTGCCTCCCCGGTGCTTCTCCGGCACCACAGATTGAACAGCGCCGCCAGGGCCAATGTGAAGGCGCCGACCGGAATCGGATAATATTTCACCGTCGCGTCCAAGGTGAGCGTGCCCAGTTCAATACCGGCAAAGGCGCGCAAAGTATCCAATGAGGCCACGGCCACGGCGACCGCGCCCACCGCCACCAGCAGGTCGGAAAAGTCCGCCAGCCGGCGCCTTGCCGCCGGACGCAAATTCGCCGTCAGCAGGTCAACGGCGATGTGCTCACCCTTGAGCCACAACAGGCAAGCGCCGGTCCAGGCCATCCAGATCAGGGCCATGACCGAAACTTCCTCGACCCAGAAGAGCGAGCTTCCAAAGACGTAGCGCAGCAGCACCTGCATGCAGGCAAGCGCTGTCAAAGAAAGGATGGAGAGCCCGATGAGCGCTTCAAGAAGCCCAATGACTCGGGCGCGGAACCGTTCCTTCATGTCATCCAACCCTGTCCTAGCCCGCGAAGTCCAGGCCCCGGCGGGCGAAATATTCTTCGAAGCTGGCGCTGGGGGCATTCATCATGCCGCCGTCCACGTTGAGGTCGGCGCCGGTGCACATGTCGGACGAAGGCCCGGCGAAGAAGAGCACGGCATCGGCCACGTCCTCGGGCATGATCCAACGCCGAAGGGGAACTTCCAGCCGCGTTTTATCCCGTTCCTCTTCAGTCGTATTAGATTCAACCATGGGGGTGAGCACCGGGCCCGGCAAAACGGCATTCACTCGGATCCCATAAGCCGCCAATTCGAAAGAAGCGTGGCGCAGGAAGCCCATAAGCCCCGACTTCGACGCCGTATAATTAATGCCGCCGTGGTGGGACATGGTCTTGCCGGCGACCGAGGATATGATAACCACGGCACCGCCGCCGCGCTTCTTCATGTAGGGCACTACCGCCTTGGTGCAATTGAAGGGTCCGGTGAGGTTGACCTCGATGACCCGGTCCCAATCTTCGTCGGGCATATTTTCAAGTGCCTGGACCGAGCCAAGACCGGCGTTGTTGACCAGAATGTCGATGCCGCCGAGGTCGGCCTCAACCGCCCGGCAAGCGTCCGCGATCGCCGCCCGGTCGGTAATGTCGATTGCGTAGGCTTTTGCCGCGCCCCCCTCGGCATTGACGGCCTCGGCCGTGGCGGCGCCGGATGCCTGATCTTGCTCAAACACCGCGATGGCCGCGCCTTCGCCAGCCAGCTTATGACAGGTGGCGGCGCCGATACCCCGGCCGCCGCCGGTCACTATCGCCACCTTGCCGTCAAGAATTCCGTTCATGGCTTGTCCTCCCTTCCCCCTTCAGGCTCAAGGCCGGAAACATCGTCGGAGTTTTGGATGCGCCGGTAAAGCCCCTTGGGCCACGCCTTGCCGTCGTAGTCTTCCACGATCTCCCGTGCCGCGGCCTCGAAGGCAGCCATGTCCACTTCCACAACCGTGACCCCGGCGGCCTTTGCCTTGGCGAAACCCTCGGCAACCGCGGTTTCGTATTCGCTCTGGGCCGCGTCGCCGACCATCCGCGCCGCCTCGACCAGCCAGCCACGCTGCTCCGCCGTCAAGTCGTTCCAGCCTGAGCCGCTCATAAAGAGCCCGACGCCGGACCGCATATGGTCGATGGGCGAATAGAACTTCTGTATCTCGAACAGGCCCATTCCGGCCGCCAGCCGCACGCCGTTATCCTGGCCGTCCGCCATGCCGGTCTGTAGCGCCATGTACATGTCGGAGGCCTTTACCGATATCGGCTGAGCGCCCCACGCACGCCATAGCGCGGTAATGAAAGGCGCCAGCGGTGTACGAATCTTCAGGCCCTTGAGATCCTCAGGCGATCTCACCGCGCGGTTCCGGGTGGTCAGCGCCCGGGGAGCCCGGTCACCCAGGTATCCAATGTATTTTATGCCAACCTCTTGCTCAACTTCGGCCATTATCCCGCGGAACTGATCACCCTGGAAGAACCGGCGCAGGTGCGCCTGGTCGCGGAACAGATAGGGAGCCGAAAAAACCTGGAAGTGCTTGGCGCCGTCGAGGACGGCAATGCCGGCGACGTCAATGAGCGTCATATCCAGAACGTTCGACTTCAACTGCCCGAGGAGCTGTTGAAGGTTGCCCAGTACGCCGCCGTGATAGGCGGTGACGTGGATGGCGCCTGCCGATAGTTCGCCGACATTTTCGGCAAAACTTTCGGCGGCCGTGCCATAGATGCTTGGCTGTGATCCGATGTGCGCCAGCTTCAGTTCAAGCTCCGCGCTGCGCGCCGGCACACCGATGACCAACGGAGCAAAGGCCGCAAGGAAGGCAACGAGGGCAAGTCCCTTGATGATGCCTGAACCGCGACGGTCCATTGCCCGGCGCACCTTCACTATCCCATCCTGCAACTTAGGGATCCGTCGACGGGAAGGATGACGCCATTGAGGTATTTCGCCTCGTCGGAGGCCAGGAAAACGGCGGCATTGGCCACATCCCAGGCATCACCCATCTTGCCGGTGGGTGTCATGGCGTCCCGCGCCTTTACCATTTCCTCAATACCACCGTAATGATCGGCCATTTGGTGCTGCACGTGAATCAAGGGCGTGTTCATGGCGCCGGGAAGAATCGAGTTTGCACGAATGCCCTTCGCCGCATAGGCCACGGCTACCGCCTTGGTAAAATTGTTGAGCCCGGCTTTCGAGGCATAATAGGCGACATAGGGGTAAGGCCCAACACCCAGGCCGGCGATGGACGAGATCGTGGTAATGACGCCGGAGCCCTGCGCCTCCATGATCGGCAGGGCGTACTTACAGGCAAGAAACGCACCCTTCAGATTGATGTCGAGCACGCGGTCCCATTCTTCCTCTTCAAGTTCGACCGGTCCGCCAAAACTGCCGATGCCGGCGTTGTAATGCAGGATGTCGAGGGTGCTAAATACCTCTATCGTGCTCTGAACGGCGGCCTCAACGTCGGCGGCGACGGTGACGTCGCCCGCGAGCGCCACGCATTCGCCTCCTTCCGAGACAATGATTTCGGCGGTTTCCTGGGCCCGCTCAAGTTCGATATCGACGGCCACAACCTTGGCGCCTTCCCGGGCATAGGCGACGGCAGCCGCCTTTCCGTTGCCCCAGCCCGGTCCACACGATCCCGCGCCAAGCACCAGCGCGGTTTTATCTTTGAGTCGAAGGTCCATATTTCCCCCGCCATAGCGTTTATCAAAGGACTTTGGTTTCGTCGGTATTATTCGGCAAGGTTACTTACAAATGCAAGTTATTTAACGATTGCACCGTGACTGTGCAAGCCAACCGGTGAAAACAGCCAACAAGCCCAGCTATCACTCCTCGGCGAGAAAGTTGGGATAACGGGCGCCGCCGTCCACCACCAACTGCTCGGCGTTGACGTAGCTCGACTCGTCCGATGCCAAAAAAAGTATGGCGTTGGCGATTTCCTCCGGCTTGGCCAGCCGCCCCGCCGGCAACGCGCGCCCGTAATCGGCCGCCACCTCATCAGCCGTTACGCCGTTCTTCTGCGCCAGCAAATCGAACAAACCTTCAAGCATGGGCGTACGCGTGCCACCGGGATAGACGGCGTTGCAACGGATGTTGTCGCCCTTTGACGCGCAATACATGGCCACGGTCATGGTGAGGTTGGTGACGCCCGCCTTGGCGGCGCCGTAGGCTACGCTGGGACTTGGAATCAGGGCGGCGCGGGAAGACACGTTGACAATGGAGCCGCCGCCGCTTTCGCGCATGGCCGGGATGGCGTGCTTGCAGCCGAGGAAGGTTCCGAGCGAATTGACGCGGTGGATGGCCAGCCAATTCTCCACGGTTGTGTTCTCCGGGTCCGCCATGGGCCCATCCGTGCCAGAGATCGCGGCGTTGTTGACCAGAATATCGAGCCCGCCGAAGCGCTCCACCGTGCCGCCGTTGATGCTTATCCAGGAGTCCTCGTTGGAAACATCATGATGTACAAAAACCGCCTCGCCGCCGATTTCGTCCGCCACTGCAGCCCCGCCGTCATCGTCAATATCGGCAACGATCACCTTCACGCCCTCATTCGCCAATAGAATGGCCGTCGCCCGGCCTATACCCGATGCCGCCCCGGTAACAATCGCTGATTTTCCTTTGACACGTCCCATTTGCGAGTTCTCCTTTCCTGTCCCATGGGTCACGAACGCGGACTCACTCGGCATTGTCATATTAACCAGGCTGGCCCCCCGGCGCCCTAACCCCTGCGTAATCCAGTGGAAGACAAGCGACCTGGCGCGTGTCCTTCCCTTTATCCTTGAGCTTGCCGATCAGATCACGTGGCACCGGAGCTCTCTAAGCGTGCTTACCAATTGCCCGGCCTTTTTCTGACCTAAATCAGGCAGCGCATCATCGGCCAGCCGCAGAGGATTCGGCCAAAGCACTATTTGGCCGTCGTCACTTCGATCATTTTTTCCGTAAGCAGCCCAAGGAACCGTCGCAACTGTTTTCGCTCGGCCGGTGTAAGATCGGATGCTAGACCTGAAATCGAAGCCGTGGCCATGGGCCGTAGCCGTTCGTACAACTCCACGCCTTCGGGCGTGAGATCCAGTTTCGTCCGGCGGCGGTCCTTTGTGTCCCGCTCGCTACGTACCCGTCCGGCGGCCTTTAGCCGCTTTAAAGCGCGGCTCATGTTCACCTCGGTATAGCCCGTAAAATGGCACACTTCGATGGCGGAAATACCGGGGTGGCAGGCAAGCGTCATCATGATGCGCCATTCACTGAGGGATAGACCGTGTTTGGCTTTGGTTTGGTTCTGGTAGAAGTTTCTGCCGAACAAATTGGCCAGCCGAATCACACTGAAGGGCAGCGACACATCGATGTCGATCGGATCCATAACCCCTGGCTCTGCTATAGCTCTCTCGCGCGTAGTCTTCGGCGTCGTCATCCGCCTTTCCCCGCCTCTATTGCCCGGCCCAAACGGTATCAACGACTTAATTACACTTCGCCAACTTGATTGCAAGTGTAAGTATTTATGAATTAGCGAAGGCCCGAATTTAGTGTAGAAATTCCTGGCGCCAGAATCGATACCTACGAAGCGGCAGGCCATGAAAGCCGATACTCACCGTTGGCGCCTGCGTTACGAGGACGCAACTTTCCAATGAAGATTTCCCAAATTGAAGACCAATTGATCAGCGACTGCTTTAAGGGAATACCGGGCGGTACGCCGGCACTTCCCCTTGTCGACATTGCGACCCAGGGCTGGAATTTGTTGCGCGAGGATCTGCCGCTACCGGTCGCGGTCTTAAGGGAAAGCGCCATAGAAAATAACAGCCGGTGGATGAAGGATTTTCTTGCCCTGACCGATTCCGTAATTTGCCCCCATGGCAAGACGACCATGAGCCCACAGCTGTTCAAGCTTCAATTGGACGACGGTGCTTGGGGAATTACGGCGGCAACAGCCGGCCACGTCCAGATATACAGACGCTTTGGTGTTCCACGTATCCTGCTTGCCAACCAACTGGTCGGAAGGCAGAACATTCGCGCGGTACTGGATGAATTGCGAAACGACCCTGAATTCGATTTCTACTGCCTGATCGACTCTGTCGCCGGCATCGAAGCCTTGTTGACGGCGATTGATCAAGATCCCCTGGGGCGGCCTGTTCAAGTGCTGCTGGAAATCGGGCTCCCCGGGGGTCGAACCGGCGCTCGCGAAGATCAATACGCGATGGACCTTGCGCGCCGGGTGCGGGACGCGTCGCCACGGCTTTCGCTTTGTGGCATTGAAGCTTTCGAGGGCATTCTCCAGCTGAATGCGGATGCCAAGGCTGAATCAAAGGTTGAAGGCCTGCTCGAGCGGGTTGTCCGAGTAGCTGAATCTTATGATGACGAGGACCTCTTCGGCGATGGGCCCGTCATCCTGACCGCCGGAGGATCATCCTTTTTCGACATGGTTGCGGCCGCCTTCACGAAGTCCACGTTCAAACGGCCAAAGCAGATTGTGTTGCGAAGTGGTTGTTATTTGACTCACGATTCCAAGATGTACGCCCAAGTGCCCGAGCGGATCGCGCAAAGGATGCCCGGCGTAAAATCGATTGAAGGAACGCTCAAACCGGCGCTCGAAGTTTGGGGCTACGTCCAATCCTTGCCGGAGGTTGGCCTCGCCATTGCAACGGTAGGCAAGAGAGATATCTCCCATGACGCGGACTTACCTATTCCGCTGGCCGTTTACCGCCCCGGCGCCGATGACCGCCCGCGGATATTGGGTGAAGATTTTAGCGTTTCCGCATTGAACGATCAGCACGCCTATGTCCGTACACCTGACTCCGCCGATCTTCAGGTGGGCGACATGATCGCCTTCGGTGTCTCGCATCCGTGTACGACATTCGACAAGTGGCAATTATTGTTGAGGGTCGACGACGATTACAACGTGACGGGTGCGGTCCGAACTTTCTTTTGAGTATTACACCCTGCAGAATTGAGCCACTGACCTCTGCCTTTGCTGGGAAGAGGTCACCAAACTAAGCCTTGATGTCCGCTTTGGGTCATAAGCAGACATCTCACGGGGTTCAGGGGCCATGTCTGCTTTGGTGTACAAAGCGGACATCGTTAGTGGTTTAGATGGTCTGCGCTGCATGTCTGCTTATA
>CAYOOG010000081.1:0-10902 GCA_964405515.1 uncultured Alphaproteobacteria bacterium
ATGGATCGCCGAGCAGCCCTGGTCCACCGGTAACGTCTGCATGATGGGCCTGTCGTACCTGGGCGGCGTGCAATGGGCGGCGGCGCGGCTTCGGCCCCCTCATCTAAAATGCATGGTGCCGACGGCTTCCGCGGTGACCATCATTAATGGCGCCATGCATGTGGGCGGGGCGTTCAGCCTGGCGCAGATTCAGTGGTTCAACAGGATGTCCGGCAACTGGGACAAGGCCAGAGTCACGGCCGGGCTGAATTGGGAAAAGATTTTCCAGCATCGGCCGCTCCTGACCCTCGACGAGGCTCTGGGGCGGCGCATGCCGCTCTACCGCAAGGTCATGGCCATGCGCGATCCGAGTTTCGATATGATTACGGAAAAGCGGCTCGGCGCCGAGGACTTTAAGGCTATCAATATGCCGGCTCTGCACGTGACGGGTTGGTTCGACAGCGCGTTGGCGGGTGCTATGGAACTCTGGGACGGCATGGCGGCGCATTCGACCGCCAAGGACAGGCAGTACCTGCTTGTCGGGTCGTGGGACCATGTTCAGACTTTTTTTGGCGGAAAGACCAGCGTCGGCGAGTTGGATTTCGGCGACGATTCGATTGTCGACATGGCGGCCCTGCACGCCCGCTTTTTCAATCACGTCCTCAAGGGCGAGGGGGCAAGTTTCGACTTTCCCCGTGCGCGGGTCTATGTCACCGGGTCGAACCGCTGGCGCGACCTGGACGCCTATCCGCCCAGGCAGAGCCGGGACCAGCGCTTCCATCTGCACAGCGGCGGCGAGGCCAACACGGTGGACGGTGACGGCGCCCTGGGCCGGGAGGCGCCCGGCGGCGAGCCCGCCGACAATTTCACCTATGATCCCCAGAACCCGGTACCCTCGGGCGGCAGGGACGGGATCGCCGCTGATCAGCGCGCCATTGAGCAACGCCAGGATGTCCTGGTCTATACGGGCGAGGTGTTGAGCGAGCCGCTGGAGATCATCGGCCGCGTCAGCGTTGAGCTTTATGCCGCCAGCGACGGCCGCGATACCGACTTCGCGGCAAGGCTGGTCGATGTTTATCCCGATGGCCGCGCGGTGAGGCTGGGCGCAGACGTTTCCGGCGTGGTGCGCGCGCGCTCTCGCAACGGCTTCGGTAGACAAGAATTGCTCACGCCTGGCAAAGTAGAGAGGTACGAGATTCTACTGCGTGACGTGGGCCATACGTTCCTTGCCGGGCACCGCGTGCGCCTGGAGGTCACGAGCAGCGCCTATCCGCTGGTCAACCCCAACCAAAATACCGGCAACCCCATCGCGACGGATACCGAATGGCGGGTGGCCCAACAGACGGTCTATCATGACGATGACCACCCCTCGGCGCTGATCCTACCGGTGTTTTCCGGTGACTAGCGCATTTTATGGCCAAAAAGGGTGAAGTTATGGGACGCATAAAAGGCAAAGTGGCGATCGTAACCGGCGGGGCGGCGGGCATTGGCCAAGCCATTGCGCTACGGCTGGCGGGCGAGGGCGCCCGCGTCGTCATCACCGACATCGATGAAGACCTCGGCAAAGCGACGGCGGAACAGGCGGAGGGCGAGGCAACCTTCATGTTCCAGGACGTCGCCGAGGAAGACGGTTGGGAAAAAATTATCGCCGACACGGTAGCTACGTACGGCGGCCTGGATGTTCTGGTCAACAACGCCGGCGTGGGCAGCCCCGCCGTCAACCCGGAAGAGGCAAGCCTGGAGGATTGGCGGCGCGCGCAGAGCATCAATCTTGAGGGCACGTTCCTTGGCTGCAAGCACGCCATGGCGGTCATGCGCGAGGGCGGCGGCGGCTCCATCGTCAATATCTCATCCGTGGCGGCCTTCTTGGCGACGGCGAACGACCTGGTCTATGGCACTTCCAAGGCCGGCGTTCGGCAGCTTACCAAGTCCCTGGCGCTCCATTGCGCGCGGAACGGCTTTGGCATTCGCATCAATTCCGTTCACCCCGGCGCTATCAAAACGGCGGGGGTTGAAGCCCGGCGATCGCCGGAAATCCTGCGCCAAGTGGAGCAATCCATACCCATGGGCCACATGGGCACGCCCGGGGATATCGCCGACGCCGTGCTTTTTCTGGCCTCCGACGAATCAAAGTACATCACCGGTTTGGCGATGATCGTGGATGGCGGTTACGTGTTGGCACCCGTGCTACCAAGCGCTCCAGACAGTAAGTGAAAGGAATTCCAAAATGACGCCCCTTGACGAGCAGACAAAAGCCTTGCTGGCGCGACTAAAAGAAGGTGGGTTCCGCCCGGCGCATCAGGTTCCAGTCGAGGAATCACGCGCCGGGCTGGAGGAAATGGCCGCTGTCATGGCCGGCCCCAAGCAGGATGTTCACGAGACGGAAGACCGCGCCATTCCCGGCCCCGGCGGAGACATACCGATCCGCATTTACCGGCCTAGCGCTATGGTCGATGGTGAGACGCTCGGGGTGGCCGTTTACTTCCATGGCGGCGGTTTCTATTTGGGCGACCTGGAAAGCCACGACCACGTCTGCCGGTTTCTCTGCAAGCACGGCGGCGTTGTTGTTGTGGCCGTTGATTACCGCTTGGCGCCGGAGCACAAGTTTCCGGCCGCTATTGAGGATTGTTACGCGGCGCTTGCCTGGGTGGCGGAGCAGGGAGAAGCCATTGGCGTCGATCCTGCCCGCATCGCCCTGGTCGGGGACAGCGCCGGGGGCACGCTGGTGGCCAGCGTCTGCCTGATGGCCCGGGACAAGGGCGGTCCGGCTATCGCCCTCCAGATCCCGGTTTATCCAGCGCTGACCGTGGAAGACGGCGAGGACTTTCCCTCGCGCCGGGAACTGGGCACCGGTGATTATTTTATTGCCTACGAAGATTTTGCCTTTTTCCGCGAAATTTATTTGGCCGACCCGGAGAAAGATGTATCCAACCCTCTGGCCTCGCCCATCCGCGCCGATGACTTTTCAGGTCTGCCGGCGGCGTTGATTATCGCTGCCGAGTACGACCCCTGCCGGGATGAAAATGAGGTCTATGCAGAGCGGTTGCGCGCGGCCGGCGTGGATGCCGAGTATGTATGTTTTAACGGCACAATCCATCCTTTCTTCCTGTTTGACGGTGTTATCGACGCCGGCAAGGAAGGCCAGAAACTGGTCGCGAACAAGCTGTGCCAGGCATTGTCGGCATAACTGTGGAGCAGCGAGAACAAATGGTCGACACAAATCCCAACGCGCCGATCAAGGAGCCGCCGTGGCCGACAACCGGCTACGCCTGGTACGTGGTCGGCGTGCTTACCTTTGCCTACATCGTCTCGTACGTTGACCGGCAGATGCTGATCCTGATGATCGAGCCTATCAAGCGCGACCTGAATATCAATGACACGCAGGTGAGCTTGCTGGGTGGCTTTGCCTTCGCCATTTTGTTCACGGTCATGGGTATACCGCTCGGCCGTCTTGCCGACAGCAAGAGCCGGCGTATGCTTATTATGGCCGGTGTCACGGCCTGGAGCATCATGACGGCGATGTGCGGCTTGGCGAAAAGTTTTGGCCAATTGTTCCTGGCACGGGTTGGCGTGGGACTCGGTGAAGCCTCGCTGACGCCGTCGGCTTTTTCCATGATTGCCGATTACTTTCCGCCGCACCGGCTGGGCCGGGCCCTGGGCGTTTACATGACCGGCGTACCCTTTGGCAGCGGTGTTGCCCTGCTCACGGGCGGCGCCGTTATTGCTGTTGTGGCCAAGCTGCCGCAAATGGAACTGCCGATCCTTGGCGTGGTTTACCCCTGGCAATTGGCGTTTTTCTGCGTCGCATTGCCGGGCATTTTGGTGTTCGCCCTGATGACCACGGTAAAGGAGCCCTTCCGCCGGGGCCGCCTGCACCGGGAGACGGCCACCGGCGTGCCGTTGCGCGAAGCCATGGATTTTCTGAAGACTCATTGGCGGACCTATTTGCCGCTGTTCGGCGGTTTTTCAATTCTCGGGCTGGTCATGAATGCCGTTGTCCTTTGGACGCCGTCGCTTTTCATTCGCACGTGGGGGTGGGGAGCCACGGACATCGGCTACGCCTTTGGTGTCTGCCTGCTGCTGTTTGGAACCTCTGGCGCCGTGTGTGGCGGCTGGGTTGCCGACCTGTTGCGCCGCAGGGGCTACGTAGACGCGGCCCTGCGCGTAACCATCGTCGTCGCTGCCCTGATCGGTCCGGTCGCCACGCTGATGCCGCTGATGCCGACCGCGGAACTTGCCCTGGTGCCCTTGGCGATGCTGTCTGCACTGCTTTTTGCCTTTGGCGCCCTGGTGCCCACGGCCTTTCAATTGGTCACGCCGAACGAACTACGGGGTCAAGTTACGGCGGTCTCGCTGTTAACCGTTAATCTGATTGGCATGGGAATGGGGCCGACGGCGGTGGCGCTGCTCACCGACTACGTCTTCCAGGATGACTTGATGCTGCGTTATTCGCTCGCCATTGTCGTCGCCGTCTTTTCACCCTTGGGCGCCCTGGCCTTCTGGTCCGGGCTGAAGTCCTACCGCGATGATGTGACGGCGGCTTTGGGCGAAGTCACAAAGTAGGAAGGAGGAATTCACCTTGCCGGAATCGAACTCTCAGGACATCGCGGCCGACTTTATCGGGCGCATCAGCGCCGCGGTGACCTGCCCCCATTAAGTGGTCCAACGGCGTTGTCAGAGTAAAGTGAAGCGGCAGTAGAAGGCCGTAACACACATGGCCTTAGGCGGCAAGTTGCCGCCACTCGTCCAGCGCGGTTGAGCGGTTGAGTTTGAAGCTTTGGCGGTTGTAAAGATGACGTTCCTGGTTGAAGTGGTTGTGGATAGAGGCGTGGATAGCGGCGAATTTCTGTAGCGACTTTGCGCTCCTGAATTTCGCCATCGCCCGCTCTCGTCGCCGAAAGGGCTGATGTGAATTCTCGGCTCGATTGTTGAGCCAGCGGCCGGTCTTTTGGCGCTCGGCATTTCCGATGATTTTCATTGCCGCGCGGTAGGACCGAAGGCGGTCCGTCACAACCACTTCTGGCCGACCGTATCGTTTCATCGCTTTGCGTAAAAACTTCAATGCAGCCTTGCGATCTCTCTTCTTGGTGACGAAGACTTCAAGGACTTCTCCTTCGTGGTCGACTGCTCGCCAAAGATAGTAGGTTTCGCCATTGATCCGGACGAAAACCTCGTCCAGATGCCAGCGCCATTGCGACAAGCCACGCATCGACGCTGAGCGCTTCTTTTTGATCTCCGCCGCAAACATTGGCCCGAACCGGTTCCACCAAGCCCGCACCGTCTCGTAGCTGATATCGATACCGCGCTCATCGAGCAGGTCTTCGACCTGCCGCAATGACAGCGGAAAACGAACATACATCATCACCGCAAGGCGGATAATCTCGGGAGATGTCTTGAAATAACGGAATGGATTTCGCATCAGCGGAGAATACGAAACGTGCCTCACCGGCTCAAGTCGGTTTCCCCTGACAATGCCCCCGCGTCGGCGGAGCCAACGGAGTTTGAAACCTGATTGAGGCGCTAGATTTGCGGCAAAATCTCGGCAGTCAGTTCCAGTTGGGGCTTGGCTTGATCCGGCGGCATCGGCGCCAATATGACCGAGGATGCTCCGGCGTCCAAAAGCGCCCTGATGCGTTCCGCGCATTCGTCCGGTTCGCCGGCGACTGTCAGTTCATCGATCCATTCTTCCGGCATTTCCGCCGCGATGGTTTCCATGCCGCCGCGGGCCATCATGTCGGCAAGGTCGTCGTTAATGCCCTGGGGTTCGGTTTGCGCGGTAGGCCCGATCAAGCTCAGCAAGTGGGCCAACACGGCCCGCGCGGTGCCGCGCGCCACTTGGCGGTCCTTGTCGATCGTAAAGAGGGCCAGGGTCGGAAATATATGTTGCCCCCGGTCCGGGGCCTTGGCCGCGCCGCGCGCCGCGAGCTCGCGTGCGTGCTTTACGAAAGTCGGGCTCGAGGCCACGGAGAGGACCGTGCCGTCGGCGATTTCACCGGACAGTTCGATGGATTTCGGCCCCGAAACACCGGTATAGAGGGGAACGCCCGGCGCCGGATGATGAAGCGCCACGCCATCGAATATGAAATGGCTGTCGGGATCGGTCACGGTTTCGCCTTCGAGAAGCCTGTGTACTTTGTCCATCGTTTCCCGCAGGACGCTCAGGATCGACTTCGGGAACACGCCCATTTGTTTCATCAGGAAAGGCACGCCATGCCCAATTCCGGGGAAGAACCGTCCCGGATAGGCGTTGGCAAGAGTGGCGATTTCCATCGCCGTGATCGCCGGATGGCGGACCACGCTGGCGACGATGCCAAGTCCCACGGGAATATCCTTGGTTGCCTGGAGGGCCATGCCGCAAGCGGCAAAACCGGCGAGGAAGTAGTAGTCCTCGGACAGCCATAACTCGCCAAATCCAAGCTCTTCAATCATGTGGGCAAGTTCTGGAATATGCCGGGGCGCCGTCATGCCGTGAATCATGGCACCAACGCGGGGATTCGATTCTTTCGTGCTCAATGTCTGGCCTCCGTGTCCGCTAAACGCCCAATATCCCTCTCACGGCGGCAATGCCGCCACGGCAGAAGTTCTGGTGCATTTCGATGTAGCCTTCTTCGTTGAAGTCAGCGGTGAATCTGACAACGCACGAATCTTCACCTTGGGCTGTTATTTTCAGGTACCCCAGATAATCGGAAACGGGCATGGGGCCGGGGTCGATGATGCGGTAGCTGTACTGATAGTTTGGCGCGTCGATGGCTTCAAGCCGCTCGATCAATGCACCGCCGCCATCCGGCAGGGTAATTGTCCGCCTATCGCCCAGTTTGTCGCCGCTCCATTCGATCGAGCCGGGCAGGGCGTTAGCCGCCATCATTTGCTCAAGGGATTCCGTCTCCACACGCCAGCCAAGGAATTTCCAAACGCTAGCGGCGGGGGCGGCGATGATTTCTTCGACTTCCGAATTGGGCATAAACCAGCTTCCGTTTTCGCATACGGGTGGGCACTTCGACCGCATCAGCCGGGTTACCCCTTCATTATGAAAGTGTACTGGGCGCCTAAAAATAAAACAATAGGAAAATATGCTTTGAACTTTACTTTAATAGGTTTTTTGATTATATATATTAAAATAGGTAGAGTCGGATCACGCGGTTTTTTCGTCGCTCGCCGCACCCACACCCTCTACGGCGCAAACGAGAACAAGGAAACACAAGGTCGTGGCAAGGAAAATAGGTGTTGATATTGGCGGAACCTTTACTGATATCGTGCTTTACGACGATCAGGCCGGTTCGGTTGAAGCCCACAAGGTACCCACGGACGCGGAGCGTCCGGCGAAGAGTTGTATCGAGGCTATCAAGAGTATCGTCGCTTCGGGGGACTGGCCCGATGTAGAGTCGTTTCTCTACAGTACGACCGTTGCCTTGAACGCATTGCTCGAGCGTAAGGGCGGCAAGATCGGTTTGTTATGCACCAAGGGGCACCGCGACACCATGGAACTCGCCCGTGGAACCCGCGGCGATCCCTACAACCTTTTCTGGCGTCCCAAGCGGCCCCTGGCGCCGCGTAAGCATCGCCTCGGCATTGAGGAGCGCATTATCCGGGACGGCAGCGTGCTCACGGCGCTGAACGAAGCCGAGGTCAAGGAAGCGGCCGCCTTCTTGGAGGCTGAAGGCGTGGAAGCGGTTGCCGTCGCCTATCTTCACTCTTACGCCAACCCCGATCATGAGAGCCGTTCCGGCGAGTTGCTACGCGACGGCGGCTATACTGGCGAGATTACGCTCTCCCATGAATTATCCGGCGAATATCGCGAATATGAGCGCACCTCGACGACACTTATCAATGCCTACATTCAGGGCCGTATCAAACAGGATCTGAACGACCTCGAAAGCGGTCTGGCCGAACTCGGGTTCAAGGGCTCGCTCTTTACCACGCGCTCGGGCGGCGGCGCCATGGATCTGGCAGAGGCCATTGCGCGGTCCTTCGAGACCATCAATTCGGGGCCGGTGGCCGGTGCCGACGGGGCGGCGCAATTGGCCCGTGAACTGGAATTGGAAGCGGTAATCGCCGCCGACGTCGGCGGCACCAGTTTTGATACCGCGGTCATTCAGGACGGCCGCGTGCCCGTGCTTTACGAGGGCGCCATCGAACTCATGCCCATACAATCGCCTTGGGTGGACGTGCGTTCCATCGGCGCCGGAGGTGGTTCCATCGCCTGGATCGACGGTGGCGGGCTCATGCAGACCGGACCGGAGAGCGCCGGCGCCTACCCGGGACCGGCCTGCTACAGCCGCGGCGGGGAAAAGGCGACGGTCATGGACGCCACCGTACATCTCGGCATGCTCGGCATTACCAATCTTTCCGGGGACCTCCAGCTTGACGAGAAGGCCGCCGAAACGGCGCTTGAGCCGCTGGCGAAATCGCTCAACATGAGCGTGCGGGATGTTGCCCGGGGCGCCATCCGCATCGTTTCCGCGAAAATGGCCGACGCCATCCGCGAGATGACCATCGAAAGCGGCAAGGACCCGAGACAGATGTCACTTTTGGCCTTTGGCGGCGCCGGGCCGTTATTGGCGACGAATCTGGCTAAAGAACTCGGTATTGGTCGCATCGTTGTGCCACCCTTCGCCGGAAATTTCTCGGCCTGGGGTCTGTTGGGCGCCGATCTCGTGCGCGCGGCCTCCTGCACCAAGATCATGCCGCTTTCCGACGATTGCCTGCCGGAAGTAAACGGCTTGCTCGAAGGCATGTTTGCTGACTTGCGGTCCCGTGGCGCCGATGGAGCGCACTATGACTTTGAGCCGGAAGTCTTGCTCGAGCTCCGTTACAAGGGCCAGGAGCACACCCTGACCGTACCCGGGGAGTTCAAGGATGGCGGGCTGCGCCAATCGGCGGACGAATTTTATACCGCCTTCATTGAGCAGTACGAGGAGATCTTCGGCTCCATTCTAGAGGGCTGGCCGATGGAAATCGTGACCATGCGGGCGGCTCTTATCTGCCGGATGCCCCGAGGCTGGATGGAAGCTGAAACCCATTCCGCCGCAAGTGTGGAATCAGGCGGTGAGGTTCAGGCCTACTCCTTCACTCTTGGCGAGTCCACGACCTTTCCGGTTATCGCCCGCGACAGTATTGCGGCTGGGGATGAATTGGCGGGCCCGGTGATTATCGTCGAGCCGACGTCGACAATTTATGTCGATCACGGTTACTCGGTCACGGCCGGGGCCCACGGTTGCCTGTTTATCAACGAAGGCGATAGCGCGTAATGGAGAAGCGGGAGAAGGTATACAACCGGGTTGGCAAGGGCCAGGCCAAAGGCACTGTCAACGACGATCCGATCACCACGGAGATCATCCGCAACGCCCTGAATTCCGTGGCGAAGCAGATGCGACATGTGTTGGTGCGCACGGCCTTTTCGCCGGTCATTTTTGAAATGATCGACTTTTCCTGTGCGCTTTATGACCGCGAAGTCCGCATGCTGGCGCAGTCTGAAAGCCTCCCCTTATTCATGGGGTCGTTGGGTTTTTGCATAGACGAAGCGGTCAAGGCCGTTGGCGGCGAAGCGGGCCTGGAGGACGGCGACGTTCTGCTTTACAACGAGCCCTACGGCACCGGCGCCCACGCCCAGGATGCGGCCATGGTTGCGCCGGTTTTCCTGAGCGATGGCGAACTGATCGGCTACACGGTCATCAAGGCCCACTGGATCGATATCGGCGGGCGCGGCGCCTATTGCACCGATACCACCGATGTGTTTCAGGAAGGCCTGCAGTTCCCCGGCGTCAAACTCTTCAAGAAAGGTGAACTCAACGACGACGTTTTCCGCATCATCATGGCAAACTCGCGTGTGCCTATACCGATTGCTGGAGATGTACGGTCCCAAGCCGCCGGCGTGGATATTGGGTCACGGGAATTCCGCAAACTCGTCGAACGATTTGGCAAGGAGACTTTCTCGACCCACGTTGAACATATGCTTGATTATGGCGAGGCCCTGGTACGTAAGTACTTCGAGACCATCCCCGACGGCGAGTATGTGGAGAGCGGTGCCCTTGATGACAATGGTGTCTCGGAAGGCCGGGTACCCTTCGATGTTCGGGTCACGGTCAAGGGCTCGGACATCACGGTTGATTACAGCGAATGCGCGCCACAGCAGGGCGGGCCGGTAAATTCTCCCCTGCCGTCGACGATTTCGATTACCCGGGTTGCCATCAGTTCGCTCGCCGGTACCAAAGAGGCGCCCAACGAAGGGTTTTTCAGGTCGATTACCGTGGTCACGCGGCCCGGCACGTTGTTTCACCCCGAGCACCCGGCGCCGTGCTTCATGTATGCCTATGGGGGCATACGGGCGGTGGAACTAATCTTCCGGGCAATATCGGCGGTGCGGCCGGAAAAGGTGCCGGCCGCCAGCGGTGCCGACGCCTGTGTCGTGGTGTGGTGGGGCGCCGACGACGGCACGGGTCAGCCCTGGGCCGATGGTTGGGGCCAGCCCATCGGCCATGGCGGCCACCTCAACGATGACGGCGCTACCTTGATCAACAATCTTGAAACCGGCGGGCGGCTGCCCCCCATTGAAGTTTGGGAGGGCCGTAACCCCTGGCTCTTCAAGCACAATGAATTGGCGCCGGATTCAGGCGGCGCCGGCCGCAGCCAGGGTGGCCTTGGGCTCGACGTTCACCTAGAAGTCTTGTGTGATTGCGTCATGACCTCGACGCTAGAGGGCACCATGTCGCCGCCGTTAGGGCTTCTCGGTGGTTTGGAAGGGCGGGCCAACCGGGGCGATCTCGAATATCCCGACGGCACGGTCGAGACCGTTGCCAAGTGTACTGCGCTGCCGTTTCCCAAGGGCACGGTCTACAAACTCTTCTCGCCCAGCGGCGGCGGTTACGGTGACCCGGCCGAGCGTGATCCCGAGAAAGTTCGTTTTGACTTGGAGAACGGTTACAT
>CAYOOG010000082.1:0-10893 GCA_964405515.1 uncultured Alphaproteobacteria bacterium
ATGCGCCAAATCCTCTCTTTCGTCCCGGACCACTTTTAAGGGTGCAGGTCACTCGCCGCCCGCGGCGTTGTTTCCTTCAGAAAGACAAGTATCAACGGCTTCGAGATCGAGGCCGTGGCGTACCCCGTAACGCGGCTCCAGCTCAACGCGTCCTTGGGGGTAAGCGATGGTGAAATTGACAACTTCGATGGCACTGGCCTGTTCGACGGCAACAAATCGCCGACGACATACGCCTCGACGTTGAATGTTTCGGCTCGTTACGTTTTCCCCCTGGGTGCCGACATCGAACTGGCCGCCCGCGTGGATTATGAGCGGCGGGGACGGATTTTCTTCTCCCCGGAAAACGCACTAGAATTCCCGGCGACCGATTTCGTGAACGCGCGCTTGTTCCTTCAGGCGGACAACTGGTCGATCGGCGGATTCGCAAAGAACCTGACCAACGAGAAAACCGCCGCCCACTTTGGATCCAATGCTTTCGGACCCGGTAGGCACGTCCGTTTCCGAAACCGGCCGCGCCAATACGGCGTTGAAGCCAGTGTGAGGTTCTGATCCGCCGAGTTATCCCGGCCAACTCTCTTGGCCAGTCATAATTTCGCGGGCCAGCCGCTCGAATCCACGGGTAGCCTTTTCCTTGGGGGACTGAAAGCATGCCAACAATGCGGTTGTCGAGGCTACTCTTAGGTGCCGTGTTTTTGGTCGCCGCGCAGTCGCCCCAGGCACTATCCGAGGACCGCAAGTTTCTTTCACCACTGGATGTGAATGCACTGCCGAGCGCCGAGGCGGACCGTAGGTACCCGTACGGCCCCGAGCCCTCGCAGTTTGCCGATCTACGCATTCCGAAAGGAGCCGGGCCGTTTCCCGTCGTGATCGTCATTCATGGGGGGTGCTGGCGCGCCCGCTTCGCCACGGTGCAGAATTCGGCGGCCCTGGCGGATGCCCTGAGGGATGAAGGATACGCGACCTGGAACATTGATCACCGCAACATCGATCAGATTGGCGGCGGCTGGCCCGGCACCTTCCAGGATGTCGCCAAGGCGGTCGATAATCTGCGCGTTGCGGCGCAGGACTACTCGCTGGATTTGGGCAGAGTCATCGCCCTTGGCCATTGGACCGGTGGGCACTTGGCCTTGTGGGCGGCAGGCCGCAGCCGGTTGCCGGAAGGCTCGGTGCTTTCCAGCGCTTCGCCGCTGGCGCTCAGGGGCGCTGTCGCCTTCGGCGGAATTGGCGATCTTGACATCGCCCGAGGGCATCTCGACAAAATCTGTCGCGGCGACGTGATCGATCAGCTGATGGGCGGCTCCCCAGCGGCGGTGGGCGCGAATTACGCCCTGGGATCACCGGTGGAACTGCTGCCCCTCGGTGTTCCTCAGGTTCTGATTAACGGTACAGAAGACATTGCGGTGCCGCTGGAATTCGCCCACGCCTACGCGAAACTGGCGACCGAAAAAGGCGACACTGCTTCGGTCGTCGTTGTTGAGGGTGCCGGCCACCACGAATATATGGCGCCGGGATACATGACCTGGCCGCACATCAAGAAAGTTGTCCGGCAACTGCTGGGCCCGCCGACGCCCTAACAAGCGGCTACCCCTTTTGGTCAGTTGCTTTTCGGTCGCCCGCCCGCTTGAATCCACCGGTATTCCAATCCAAGGGGGACTTGGAAGATGGCTATTACACGCCGCGATTTTGTCATGAGCTATTTGCCGGCCATGGCCGCCGCAGCCTCGGGGCTCGCCCTGGGCGGATTCCCGGGCGCTCCATCGTGGGCGGGTCCGGCGCAGGCAGGAGCCGGTGCGTCGTGCGCGGCAACGATTCTCGGAGGTGCAGGAGCGGCACACAAGTACTTTTCGGCGAACTACGCCGAGGCCCGCAACAAATTCCATACCGCCTGTGCGGAAACAGGTGCGGCGCAAAGAAGTTATGAAAACCCGCTGCCAGGCCCTGACGGCCTGAAGCTTACCGCGGACGTGGCGCGGTTCGGGCCCGCCGGGGCAAAGAAGCTGTTGATCCTGATGTCCGGGGTCCATGGCTTCGAAGGGCTGGCCGGTAGCGGCTGCCAGACCAACTGGATCGCCGAAGGGCTGCACAATGATCTGCCCGAGGGCGTCGCCGTGTTGATAATCCACACCATCAATTGTTATGGCGTCGCGCACGTTACCTACGCCACCGAGGGCAACGTGGATCTCAACCAGAATTTCCTGGATTTTGACGCCGAATTGCCGGCCAATCCGGGCTACGAGGAAATTCACGAAGCGATAGATTGCCCCGAGCTCACTGGACCGCTGCGCGACGAGGCCAATGCTTTCCTTGCTGAGTATCGTGCCACTAAGGGCGAGCGCGCCTTCCTCAAGGCGCTCTGGCTCGGACAGCACACCCATCCCGACGGCATCTCCTTCAGTGGTACCGAGCCCACTTGGTCGCACCTGACTACGCTGGAGATACTGCGGGAATTTGCGGCGGATGCGGAACAAGTCTGTGTGTTGGACACACATACTGGGGCGGGCACCTATGGCCGGGGCACGGTGCTTTCAACCGCCGAGGCCGGAGAAGCCGCCCTGGATAGGGCGCGGCGATGGTTTGGACCGTCGCTGCAAACGCCCTGGGCGGTCGAGAACGATTCAGGTCTGGCTCCACCCTTTCCGAAGCCCGTGGGTTACATGCATACCGGTTTGGTCAAGGCCATGCCTCATGCCGACGTTATGGGAACAACCATCGAGTTGGAGACCTTCGACGGCGCGCAATTGATGCAGGCCTGGTTCGCCAACCGCTGGCTTACGTTTTACGGCGATCAGGACAGCGATCAAGGGCGCGAGATCAAGCGCAATATTTTAGCGAGCTTTTATCCCGGGACCGAGGACTGGACGGGCATAATCTGGCCCCGCTGGAGGCAGGTTGTCACGCAGGCGATCTGCGGCCTTGGCTCGTTGTAGCTTGTACCTTGCCGCCAAAGACTATTTTAACGTTCCGGTGAAAGGACCTGGAAGATGACTATTACACGCCGCGATTTCTTCAAGAACCAGATGCCGGCCATGGCCGTTGCCACGGGCGCGGCGTTTGGCGGCCTTGGCGCTACGGTGTCCCGGCCTGCCAGCGCGCACGGGCAAGAGCCGGCGCTGTCGCTGCCCGACTTGCCGCCGGATATGCCTCTTGTGTTCGATGACGCCGAATACGCGGGCCGCATCCGCCGCATGAAGGCGGAAATGGCGCGCCGCAAGCTGGACGTGATGCTGGTCTACGCCAACCACAGCCTGTTCTATCTCTATGGCTACGACGTGGCGGCGGGAGCGGCGCTGACCTACCAGATGATAATCCAGCCGCTCGACGGTGACGGCACGGCTCACCTGCGCAACACCATGGCTGCGTGGATGGACCGTGTACCCAGCGTCAAGGACATCCGCAGCTATACGGTCTCCTTCAGCCCGGACATCCCAAAGGAAACGGCCAAGATTCTAGCGAAATTGAAGCTCCTGGCGGGCAAGCGCATCGGCATTGAACTGCGCAGCCTCAATCTCACGGCGCGTGATTACGCTATTCTGGCGGCGGAGGTTGAGCGCGGCGGCGGCACACTGGTTGATGCCTCCGACTTGGTCATGGAACTTCGTATTCATAAGTCCCCGGCGGAGGTCGCGGTCATGCGGCAAGCGGGCAAGCTCTACGATATTTTCATGGGCACGACGCTGAATGCCATGAAGCCCGGCGTACGCGAGTGCGATGTCAACGCCGAGGCGCTTTACGCGGTCTATTCCGCCGGCGCTGACGATATCGCCCAGCCGCTGATGATCGTACCCTCGATCCTGCCTTCGCTGCACATGTTGCCGCCCTCGCGGCGGCGCCTGCAACGGGGCGAGACTTTCTTCATAGAGGCCGGCGGCTGCTATAACCGCTACCATGCGATCGGCGGGCAGACGGTGGTCTGCGGCGCCGAGCCGACGAAGGCCATGCGCGAGGCCCACGCCAAGACCCGCGAGGCCGTCGATATCACGCGTTCTCTCATCAAGCCCGGCGTGAGCTGCGCCGAGATCATCAAGGAGGTCATGGCATTCCGGGGCGGCGTTGAAGACCACGAGGCCTTTTATGCCGGCTACAGTATCGGTATTGGCTACCGTTATCTCTGGCACGAAGACCTGGTCATCCGCGCCGGTGACGAACACGTCCTGGAAAAGAACATGACCATCAGCCTGTTCGGCTTCGGCACCGCGGGAGACAATTTCTTCCTCGCCTCCGATCCGATCGTGATCACCGATGACGGAATTGATGATCTTTCGACCTTGCCCCGCGACGAACTTCTCATCGTCGGCGGATAAGAATACCGGCGTTATAAAGAAGCACGTATGGGGGCTGCGGAGTGGGGCGTTTCAACGAGTTGGTGGAGGACTTCTCGCGGCACGCGGTGCCGGACGGGAAAACCGTGGGTGGGCTGCACATCGCCCTGATCGTCGTTGGCGTTATGATTACGCTGCCGGCGTTCCTCACCAGCGCCGAGGTCGGCCATAGTCTGGGGTTGACCGGGGGCGTCCTGGCTTTCGTTGCGGGCGGGCTGATCCTGGGCGCCGCCGCCTGTCTCGTGGCCATGGTCGCCGCCAAAGCCCGGCTGTCCACTTACATCATCCTGCAGTTTTCCTTTGGCACCCAAGGCGGCAAAGTCGTCAACCTATTGATTTGCCTCACATTATTCGGCTGGTTCGGAATTTCGGCCCGCCTGTTCGCCGAGGCCGCCCAAAGCCTGTTCGTCGGCCTTTCGGGCGCCGACTTCGGCACAACGCCATTCCTGATTTTCGGCGCGGTGTTAATGACGGCGACGACGGTCTTCGGTTTCAAGGCCCTCGACAAGCTGGCTATTGTTGCCGTGCCGCTTCTGCTGTTGGCGCTGATTGCCGTGGTCTTCGCGTCCCTAAAGGGTGCCGGCTGGGAGGCGATCGTTGCCGCCGGCGGTAGCGGCCTCACTATGGGCAACGCAATATCAGCCGTGGTCGGCGGCATGATGGTCGGGGTCACGCTCTTTCCCGATCTCTGCCGCTACGCCCGTGGTGCCGGGCAGGGTGTGCTTGCCGCGATTCTTAGCTTTGCTGTTGGCTACCCACTGGTCATGACGGCTGCCGCGATTCCCTCGCTCGCCACGGGACAAAGCGACTACCTGCTCATCCTGACCGGCCTTGGCCTGGGGGTTTCCGCCTTTTTGGTTCTCGTCTTCGCCACTTGGACCACGAACATAAGCAATCTCTATTCGGCGTCGCTGCTGCTCGCGACGATGTTCAAGAGCACGGCAAAGTGGAAGCTGACGCTTTATGCCGGGATACTCGGAACAGTTTTCGGAACTCTCGGGATCATGGATTACTTTATTTCCTATCTCATTATCTTGGGTATCGCCGTTCCGCCGATCGCCGGTATTTACGTGACCGACTATTTTGCCTTGCGACGCCGTGACTACAGCCTTGAGGCGTTACAGACCGCCGCACGGTTTGGCTGGACGGCTTTTATTTCATGGGGCATGGGATTTGCCGTCGCGCTCGCGACCTTCAATGAGATAATCCGATTGACGGGCATCCCGGCCTGCGATTCCGCTCTTGTCTCTTCGCTGGTCTACTTCGGGATGGAATCTTTCCGGCGCAAATAGAAACTGAAGATTAAAATCCTATGTCGCCACCGCAAGGCGGTTGACCAGGGCCGTGCGGCCCTGGATGCAGAGTTTCCGATAGATGGCCCTTAAATGGTTCTGCACAGTAAACACGCTGATTCCCAGGGTTTCCGCGATTTGCAGATTGCTCAGGCATCCGCCGGCGAGATGAGCAACATCCTTCTCCCGCGAGGTAAGCCCATTCCTGCGCATTAATTCGTCCGGCGACAAAGTGTCGGCGTCAGGTTCGACAAATACCATGAGTCGCCTTCGCCCTTTTCCGTGGTCGAGGACGCGCAGGCGGAGTGACTGGGCCTGTCCGCCGGAATCGGAAAGCAGTTCGCTACATTCCAGATGATCGGCAGCCGTCCGATTCAGGGTAACGTTGTCAAACAACTCCAGACAGCGGCGCCGCAAGTTTTCCGGCAGAAACGGCGTTTGCGCACCGTGGCCGTTTCCTTGCCGTCCCGGCGGAGCATCGACAATTTCACCGCTGCCGGCAACCCGATTCAAGTCCTCGTCGAGGACCAATAGGCCTTTGAATGGCATCGCGGACATTACGCCGTCGATAATCCTTTGCTGCTCCGCTATCCGCTCCCGGGCGATCAAGCGGTCAAGCGCGGCGGTTAATCCCAGTGCGACGGCGTTTGCCATGGCAATGTCGCGTTCATCGAAATCCTTCGAGGCGTCGGGCCGGAAGATTCCGATCATAGCCTGCATACCGTCCTGTGAGTGCAGGCCGATTTTCATGGCGGACTCGATGGAATGGGGCTTTGCAAACTCGTGGTAGAAAGCGGAGTTGACGAAATTGCCGACCGGCACGAAATCGGACGATCTGACCACGGACTGTTGGCGTGACCAGCCGCGGCCGTTGTACCAGTCGCGGAACGGATCCTGTTTATAGAAATAGCTTCGATAGTCGGCGTTGAGGCCGGGATCCATGTTCCAGGTTGAGCAGCGGTCCACCTTCGTCGCCTGCTCCACGCTTATGGCTAGCCCGTCATGCCGCAGCACGGTGAAAATGCAGGTTTCAGTGTTGAAGGCCGGGGCCATCAGAGAGAGCGTCTCCCGCTGCAGATCGGCGATACTGCCACAGTCGGAAGCCGCGCCAATGATGTTGATCGCGGTCTCCAGGTCCTTCGAACCCAGTTCGAGTGTTGGCTGTATCCGTTGCGTCAAGGTTCCCGCCTCAGAATTGGCTTAAAGTTCTTCTCCCCAGGGCAGACCTTCCCACAAAGCCGCCCTTCGGGCAAGGGTGGGGCACGGTCTCAACACCCCGGTTTTCCTGGATTCCAACTAGAAACTAACCATAGGCACCGCCGCTGATTTATTTGCAAAATTGCAGAACTCGTGGATCGCGATTCAGGGGATACTATTGGCATGAGCGCACCCTCAACACTGCGGAAGACGGCGGATTCCGCCCATATGTCGCTGAATACGACTTCCTGGGCCCAGACCGCCACGCCGTCGCCTGAGGTCTCGGCCCTGTCAGGTACGGTGGGGGCCGATGTGGCAATAGTCGGCGGCGGTTTTACAGGGTTCTCGGCAGCCCTGCATCTGGCCAAGGCGGGCAGAAGCGTCGTCGTTCTCGAAGCCCGCGAGATCGGATGGGGCTGCTCCAGCCGCAACGCCGGCCGGGCCACGCCGAGCTGGTGGAGCGTGCTCCCGCAAGAGGTGATCGATCGCCACGGCGAGGAGCGCGGCGGGCGCATGAACCGCATGATCGCCGATGCCGGTGGGCTGCTTGAGAACCTCATCATGGATAACCATATCGCCTGCGACTATCGCAAATCAGGCTTGCTGATTTTTGCCGACAACGACAAGCAGCGGCGGGCCATGGAGGCCCAGGCGGAACAGTGGGCGCCCTACGGCCACCGCTTTACGTCGGTGCCGCGCCAAGAGGTGCCGGGTTATATTCCGACCGACCGATACGAAGCCGGCGCCGTGCACCACGATAACGTGACCCTGAACCCGGCGAGCTACGTGCGCGGTTTGGCAAGCGCGGCGCAAAAGGCCGGCGCAGTTGTCCACACGGGCTCGCCGGCGCTGGCGGTGGAGCGCGACGGCGGCGGCTGGCGGGTCTCCACGCCCGGCGGTGCGGTCACGGCGGGGCAGGTAGTGATCGGCACCAACGGTTACACCGACGGGCTATGGCCGGGGCTCGACCGGACATTTTACCGCATGACCGTGGCCATGTTCGCCAGCGAACCCTATCCGGGGGGCGAGAAGGCCATTTTGTTGAAGGGCGTTCCCTGCCGCGAGATGAGCGGCGCGGCCATGTTCTCGTTGCAATTCGACAGCCGCGGTTGCCTGATCGCCGGCAACTGGCCGACGATCCGCAAGAACTTGAGCGCACAGCGTGTGGCCCGCCCCCACGACATCAAGTTTGCCCGTATCTTTCCCCAGATGCCGCTGCCCAAGTGGCGGGATGTTTGGTACGGCCAGCTCTGCCTGATGCTGGAGCGCATGCCCAAGGTGTTCCGCTTGGCGGACGGTGTTCACGCGGCCATGGGATACTCGGGCATCGGTGTTTGCGCGGCCACGGCGCTGGGGCGCGAAGTCGCCCAAATGATCAGCAGCGGCGATGAGGATGCCTGCGCCATGCCGGTGTCGGCGCCGAGGCCCGCGCCTTTTGCCCGCGCCATACCGGTGCTCACGGATTTTGCCGTCAACCCGTTGATGCGTTTGAGCTATCGGTTCGGCTGAGTCATGCACGGAGAATGAGATGAACAAAAAGCACAGCCAAGCGGATGAAATAACCAAGGTCAGCGTCGAAGGCGGCGATGTCGTGACCTACAGCTTCGGCGGTGGTGATGACGTGATCCTGGTGCTGCACGGCACGCCGGTACCGGGATCGCTGTTCCATCAGCCCCACGACTTTCTCGTCGATCAGGGATACCGGGTTGTGCATTTCGACCAGCTTGGGACCGGCGCGTCGGACAAGCCAGACGATCCATCGCTCTGGACCATCGAGCGCTACGCCCGGGAAGTGGAAACAGTGCGCCAAGAACTTGGGCTTGGCCAGGTGCAGATCGTCGGCATCTCCTGGGGCGGCATGTTGGCGCTGGAATACGCGCTCACTTTTCCCGATGGCGCCAAGAGTCTGGTGCTGGAGAGCACCTTTGCCGACGGTGCCTTCCACCAGCAGGAAAGCGACCGCCTGCTGTCCGCCTTCGGGCCGGAATTCGTGCGCATGCGCCGCGTGCACGAGATCATGGGGACGACGGATTCGGCGGAATACAAGGCCTCGGACTGGCTCATGTTCTGCCGCCATGGCTGCCGCATAAACCCGTGGCCGCCGGAGATGATGGAGGCCATGGAAACCCTCGACGGCGCGGCCGGGCGGCCTTACCGCGCCATTGTCGGGGAAGAGTTCAGTCTTCTGGGAAATCTTAGGTTCTGGAACCGGCTTCCCGACTTGCACCAAATCACGCAGCCGACGCTGATTACCGTCGGCGAGTACGACCACGTTACGCCGGAGGAGGCGCTCAAGATGCACCTCGAGTTGCCGAACTCCCGCGCCCACGTGTTCCGCGGCATATCCCACGCCTATCTTTGGGAAGCCACGGAGGAATACCGCGCGGTCCTCGGCGAATTTCTTGCCGAGAACAGATAACGGAGGCGATGCCATGGAAGACAACCAGATCATACCCAGTTCCAAGAACACGCCGATCGAACCGGCGGCGGGGGAGGTCGTCGAATCCTTCTACCTCAGCATTCCCGGCGATTGCCTGGCCATGACCAACTCGGGCAAAGAGATCGTCGAGCCGACACCGCCCGGCATCCCGATCCTGAGCGAGCCGGAGATCAGCAACAATCTGGTCGCCCTGATGAAGGTGCGCGACGCCGAGGGAAATGTCATCGGCCTGGCGAGCCAGCTGGAGTCCTTCGGGGAGGCAGTGCCAACCGAAGAAGGCCCCCCTGCCTGGGATACTTACGCCACGATCCTTATTCCCGGGCGCGGCACCTTGTTGCTACACCACGCCGCCGTGATGCCCGATGCGGCGCGGGCGGTCGTCGGCCCGATCATGGCGGCCAAGGAGGACTGGGAGGGCAAGGTGACCTTCGTTACTTCGGTCGGCCCGCTGGCGAACGGCAGGGGCCGGATCGCCGGCGGCACCGGCGAATTCGAGGGACTGACCGGCTCCTTCGTCGGCATCCCCAACTTCACCAAATTTACCGCCGCAGGGGACATGTCCCTGGACCCGATCGAACTGCGGCTCTTCAAGGAGACCGGCGATGGCTGAACGTTTCAAGGACAAGGTGGCTGTCGTCGTCGGCGCTGGGGCCACGCCGGGTGATGAGATGGGCAACGGCCGGGCGACTGCCATCCTTTTTGCGCGCGAAGGCGCTGCCGTCGTTCTTGTCGACCGTAGCGGCGAATCGGCCGAGGAGACGAAAAGCATGATCGACGCCGAGGGCGGAACCTCGTCCGTGATCGAGGCCGACGTGGCGAGTGCCGGTGATTGCGAGCGCATCGCCGCGGAGTCCGTCAAGGCCTACGGCAGGATCGACATTCTCCATAACAACGTCGGCATCGGCGGGGACGGCGGCCCGGTCGAGACCAGCGAGGAGGACTGGGACAATGTCATCAATGTCAATCTCAAGGGCATGTTCCTGACCTGCAAGTACGTCTTGCCCCACATGGTGAAGCAGGGGAGCGGAGCCATTGTCAATATTTCGTCGATCGGGGCGATCCGCTGCACCGCCATGCCGATGGTTGCCTACAACACATCGAAGGCAGGCGTAGTCGCATTCACGCGCTCGGTGGCCATGCAGTACGCGGCCCAGGGCATCCGCGCAAACGCCATCATGCCGGGCGTATTGCTTACTTCCATGGCCATGCATGACATTGATGTGCGCATGCCGGGCGAAAGGGAAGTCGTATTGCGTGCCGGGCATGAGCTCGCCCCGATGAATCACATGGGTGAGGCCTGGGACGTTGCTAATGCCGCGATGTTCCTGGCCTCGGACGACGCCAAGTACATCACCGGCGTCGCTCTGCCCGTGGACGGCGGCCTTTCACTCAAATTCTGAACAGAGACAGGTGGAGAGATAACGAATGAACGAGAGCAATACCCTGGATCCCATAACAGTTCAGGTGATCAGGAACGCCCTGATTTCGGCGGCCAACGAAATGACGGAAACCGTGATACAGACGGCGCTAAATCCGGGACTTTCCGAGATGCTCGATTTTTCGGCCGACATATACGACGGCGAGGGCGATCTCATCGCCGAGGGCAAGGGCGCCGTCATGTTCATGGGCACCGTAAGCTTCGGCA
>CAYOOG010000083.1:0-10377 GCA_964405515.1 uncultured Alphaproteobacteria bacterium
GACCAACGACCGTTTCGACGAGCTGTTCGGCGAACCGGCGCGCTCAGCCGAGGACTTGCTGACACCCTTCCACATGGATGTGGCCGCCTCGATCCAAGCGGTGACCGAGGAAGTTGTGCTACGGCTGGCCCGCTCATTGGCGGCGGAGACCGGTATGAAGAATCTCTGCCTGGCCGGTGGTGTGGCGCTCAATTGCGTCGCCAATGGCAAGCTCTTGCGCGACAGCGCCTTTGACAATATCTGGATTCAGCCGGCCGCCGGGGACGCCGGCGGCGCCCTGGGGGCTGCACTCGCCGCCTATCACATATACCAGGACAAACCGAGACAGGTCGCCGCGGGCATGGACGCCATGTCGGGAACTTATCTGGGGCCGGAATATGCGCAACAAGACATCGAGGCACGGCTAACGGCGGCGGGGGCGAAATATTCCGTCCTCGACGACCAGGAGGTCATCGACGCCACAGCGGATGCCCTGGCCGCAGAAAAAGCCGTGGGCTGGTTCCAGGGCCGCATGGAATACGGCCCCCGGGCGCTGGGCGGGCGGTCCGTTCTGGGTGACGCGCGCTCTCCGGCCATGCAAAAGACCCTCAACCTCAAGGTCAAGTATCGCGAGTCCTTCCGGCCCTTCGCGCCCTCCGTGCGCCGCGAGGACGTGGCCGAGTGGTTCGACATCGATGCCGACAGCCCTTATATGCTGATGGTGGCCGACGTGGCCGAGGACAAGCGCCGGGCCATGACCGAGGCCGAACAAGCCTTGTTCGGGATCGACAAGTTAAACGTGGCGCGCTCGGAAATTCCCGCTGTCACCCACGTGGACTACTCGGCGCGCGTACAAACTGTCCACGCCGAGACAAACCCCCGCTACCACTCGTTATTATCAAGATTCAAGGAGCGCACAGGCTGCCCGGTGATCGTGAACACGAGCTTTAACGTGCGCGGCGAGCCCATTGTCTGCACGCCGGAAGACGCGTTTCACTGCTTCATGGGGACGGAAATCGACGTTCTGATCGTCGGTAACTGTTTCCTCAGGAAAGAGGACCAGGATCCCGGCCTAACGCGCGATTACAAGGACGCGTTTGAATTGGACTAAGAGCGCGAGGTCAAAGCCTCCACAGTTTGACGCCAGCCGGAGCCGATGTCGGCTCCAGAACGCCCTTAATGTCGGCGACTAGCCCTTTGCCCTTCTTTAGCAACGACTCTGCAAAGACCCACCCGTCACGAATAAAGGCTTGATGCGGAACCGCCAGCACCACGGCGTCCGCCAGCCTTAATTCTTCGAACTCCACTAGCGGAAATCCAGCCGTTTGTTCCATATCTGCGGCTCCGGCCAAGGGATCGTGCACTTGTACGTTCGCGCCAAGGGCTTGAAGTTCGGCGACCATTTCCGGCACTCGGCTATTTCGCGGGTCAGGTACGTTCTCCTTGAACGTCACGCCCAAAACAATGATATCGGGTTCGGCCAATCCTTGATCGGCTTTCAGCACATCGTGTACCTGCCGGGCAACGTACCGTCCCATGTCATCGTTAATCCGGCGGCCCGACAGAATAACCTCGGGGTGATAGCCCGCCTGCTCGGCCCTGTGGGTGAGATAGAACGGATCCACACCGATGCAATGCCCGCCCACCAGACCGGGGGAATACGGCACGAAGTTCCACTTGGTCGCCGCGGTCTTGATGACTTCGTGCGTGTCCAGACCCAAGCGATGGCAGATGAGTGACAGTTCGTTCATCAAGGCGATGTTCAGGTCCCGTTGCGTATTTTCGATAACTTTCGCCGCCTCGGCGATCATGATGCTCTCGGCCCGGTGAACGCCTGCGGGCACGGCCCCGCCATATACCTGCGCGACAATATTGAGTGTCGCCTCATCCTGAGCCGAAACAATCTTGGTGATGTTCTCGAAGCGATGTTCCCTGTCGCCTGGGTTGATGCGCTCGGGAGAATACCCAATAGCGAACTGCGCCGGGCTCTTCAGTCCCGAGACTTCCTCAAGTATCGGTTGGCAAATCTCTTCGGTGAGGCCCGGATAGAATGTCGATTCGTAGACCACTATATCGCCCGGTTTGAGAAAGCCGGCAACGGTCCGTGAGGCCTTGATGACTGGGTCGAGATCCGGCACGTTGGCCTGAGTGACTGGTGTCGGCACGGTAACAATGAAGAAATCAACATCGGATAAATCAGCCGGGTCGCCGGTAAACCGGAGTCTAGACGACCTCAGGCTTGCCCCGTCACACTCGCCCGTACGGTCCAAGCCGTCGCCCAGTTCCTCGATGCGCTCGCTGTCAGTGTCAAAGGCAACAACCTCACCACCGCCTTGGGCAAAGGCAACAGCAACCGGGAGGCCCACGTAGCCGAGGCCAACAACGCCGACCTTACGGCCATGGCTCAATTGGTGGCCCCGTAATAGTCGAGATACCAGTCCACGAACGCCGCTACGCCCTCCTCGACTGTTGTGGTTGGCCGAAAACCGACGGCGGCAGCCAGGTCGCCGACATCGGCGAAAGTTGCCGGAACATCGCCCGCCTGCATGGGCAGCATGTTCTTCTCTGCGCTACGCCAGAGTTTCGCCTCCAGGATTTCAATAAACCTGGTCAATTCGACCGGACTTCCATTGCCGATATTGAATACCCGGTGCCGGGCCAGTCCGCTATCGCCCGGCACTTGGCCCAATATCCGGACCACGCCCTCGACCACATCGTCGATATAAGTAAAATCCCGGCTCATCCGGCCCTCGTTAAAGACATCTATGGGCCGGTTCTCCAGTATGGCCTTGGTAAACATGAACAGGGCCATGTCCGGCCGGCCCCAGGGGCCATAGACGGTAAAAAAGCGAAGGCCGGTCGCCGGAATATCGAATAAATGGCTGTAGGCATGAGCCATCAATTCGTTAGCTTTTTTCGTCGCCCCATACAAGCTCAAGGGTTGGTCGGTATGTTGGCCGGTGGAAAAAGGCATATCGCTGTTGCCGCCATAAACCGAACTCGACGAGGCGTACACAAGGTGCTCGATGTCGAGATTGCGGCACTGTTCCAGGATATTGAGAAAGCCGGTGATATTGGAATCTGTGTAGGCGTGGGGAGTTTCCAGGCTATGGCGAACACCGGCCTGGGCTGCAAGGTGGATGACTCGCACCGGCTTATGGGTGGAAAATAAGTCCTCAACACGCACCCGGTCCTCTAGGTCGATGCGGGCCTCGACAAAATTGGAACTGCCAGTGAGACGTTTGAGCCGCGCTTCTTTTAGGGTCACATCGTAATAGGGATTCAGATTATCGAGGCCAACCACGCTGTCGCCCCGCTCCAAAAGTGCAAGGGCCACATGATTGCCGATAAAGCCTGCCGTTCCCGTTACAAGTACCTTCATATCTAAAGCCTAAAGCACTTTCCGGCTAATCCAAAAAACTATCCCAGTTGTCGCTGATCTCTCCAAGCCGGTAATTCCGCACATACCCGTAAAGCCGGTCACCCGTTGACAAGCGCTGCCCGCCATCCCGGGTCAGCGGTCGCAAGGTTATTCCCGCCGTTCGCTTGGTGTTTCGTGGCAAGAACATGTCCAGCGGCAAGGAAATAAATATGCCTTTGTCGAAGCTGCCTTCGCCAAACTCCGAAAATGGCACATCGGTAAGCGTGAAAAACGCGCCCACGCGCGCCCCGCTTTTCATTAGACGGGATAATTGAAAGGTCGCTCCAAAGTCCTTGGCGAGATATCTTCCCACGCGAATGGTTGCTGTCGCCCGCGGATCACGGAGTTCGTAATAGAAATTCACATGGCCGGTGAGCACGTTGTAGTCGCGGAAATCAAACAAAAGGTCGAAATCCCGCTGCCAGACTTGATTAAGGTCGGCGCCCACCGCCCAACGTTTGCCAAGGGGGGCCCACAAAATTTCGCCGCCGACGCCGCCGAACATCCGCTCGAAATAGCCAGCGGATACCCGCGCGTAAAGATCCTTCCCCGGGTTCCATGTGTAATCAATTTTCAGGTTCGCGATGCCGTTTTCGCCCTCCCTGAGGTACTCGGCAAAATCGCTCCTTACGCGGGGAAGCCTACTGTCACTCTCGCGAGTGATCTCATCAAGATTCCCGAACACCTTGAATGTGGCCGCACCCCTGATCCGCAAATTCCGCGTTAATTCAACTCTGGCGCCAACCACCATATCCACTTGATATCGGAATAAGTCGTCGGGATCGAAAAGGCTTTGGCGGAATTTCGGAGCCCAGCTCCACCCAATTCCCGGATAGCGCTCAGAGACAAATTCCGGCCTCGGATCTTCAACAGGGCCCTTAATATCAGCCGTATGCCAGATTTCTCCCACACTACCCTTTCCGGCCTCCGCGGCCTCCAGAGCAGAGCGCATAATGCTCACCCTTTTTGTTTCAACTCCCCTAACCACAGTAGAGATCGTAATGACTTCGATATTATCGGGAATCACATTGTTGATGACCCGGGCCGCTCGTCCCAGCGCCTGTGGCACACGGCGATAACGCCCCGTCGCCATGAAGACGATGACTTCGTCGGAGCGCACGGTCACACCCTCCACCGTGAAACCGGCCTGGCCCACCCGGGTCATTATTTCTGTCGCTAGAGCTTCATCTGTCCGAACAACGGCGGCAGCCGGCGCTTCCCGGAAACCGTTCCCCTCCCGCAATTGTTCCGTCTCTCGAACAGCCGTCACGGGTGTTTCCTTCTGCCTGACCTTGATGGGCTCCGGTAGCTTCTCCAAATCGGGCACCGGGCGGGGTTCATCAAGATCAGTAAAGATTGAAGCGCGGAATGTTACTGCGGCACCGCGCTCGAATCCCAAAGTCAAATCGAGCCAGGGGAAAGGGCGGTACGATGCAGCTACGTTAACCGGGGACTTGATCTTGAACTTCGGATTTCGTCGTTCATCCAGATAGTCGTTGCCGTCATATTCCGCCTTGAGCCTCAGCCCTTTTACGGGCGTGTGATACTCTATACCGCCGAACAGCGACACTTCCTGACCGGTGA
This sequence comes from uncultured Alphaproteobacteria bacterium, assembly GCA_964405515.1. Taxonomy (GTDB): domain Bacteria; phylum Pseudomonadota; class Alphaproteobacteria; order JAPYRI01; family JAPYRI01; genus CAYOOG01. Next base: position 4,985 of record CAYOOG010000083.1, read on the forward strand.
ACAAGCTCTTGATGTTTGGCTTGCCGCCCAGGCCGACATCGATTACCCGGCTATCGAAGTGATCGGACAGATATCTGAAGGGGTTCTTGAACATTCCCCTTGACCCTAATGTTCCCCAGCCGACGCCAAGTGAAAAATCAAGGCTGTAAAACCGCCGGCTGGCTACCAGGTATTCGCCTGAGAACAAGCCGGTGCCGCCAATATCCTGAAGGCCCACCGCGACTTGGGGCCAATACTCGGATTCTTCAATCAGTCGAAACTTCAGGTCAAAACTTCGGTCACTGGTTCGCTCGCCGCTATTCCGAAAATTAGCGAGTGTGGAAAAACGAAAGCTCGCCTCCATCCAGTCAAAGGGTTGAAAGGTAAAGAAATACCTATCCGTCGGATAATCAAAGGCGGCGCCAACATCCATGGCGCCAGAGTCCATGAAACGCGCCGAACGGGTCTCAATAAGACCGACTCCCCCATACCCTGTAAATGACGGGAGTTCCTGTGCTTGAGCTCCCTGCACAAACAGGCAGGCGCACAGCGCCCAAGCCGATTTCCGCAGAGTCTGAAGGTGGGACATACTCATGTACGCATCAGTGGCTGAAAATCACCCGAGAACCGGGCTAATTCCCGCCCGCGGCGGCAAGGGACGCTGCATTGATCGCCATTCGGGCAACCAACTGCGACTGATCTTGCAAGAAAGGCAGAAACTTATACGGCCTGCTCTTAACCGGAACCACCACCCGGCTGCCCGGCACCAATTGAACTGGCTGATAATTCCAGAAAGATGACCGCGTCTCCTGGGCGCGGCCATCCGGATAGATCACAAAGACACCGCCCTTATCCGCGTCCTTCGAGAACCCGCCAGCCTGACGAATATAATGGAGCACCTTGCCCCTGGGTTGAAAGGGCAACGAGAGTGGTTTGCGCACGGCGCCACTGACCGCAACCCAATTGGGCCGCTTCGGCATGACAAGACGATCGCCGTCCTCCAAGGCGATGTCGAGACGGGGCCGCACCTGCAAAACAGTCGGGTCAGCCTCGACAACAATTCTGCCGAACGGCGTCGTACTTCGAAGTTGCTTGATGAGTCCTTCGGCAAAACCAACCGCCTTCGGACCGACTTTTTCCGACGCGATTGCATCTACGAGAGCCAATTCCAGGCGTCCAGCAACGCCCTCGAAGAAACGTTTGTCCTCGGCCATCTGTGAGCGACGGGTGAAAACCGCCCCCAAGGGGTAGGCATCATCAGTCAGCCCCCCCGCACGCGCGATCGCCGCCGACATCGTCTCTCCCTGCCTAATTTGATAGCGCCCGGGCTTTGCGAATTCGCCACTCAACTGCACTGACACAACTGTGTTCGCCACCCCACGCGCGCCGGCGTCAGTGCCAATCGACAGCGCAAACCCAATCACGCATAATGCAGCGAAAATTGAAGGATTCAGAATTTTCGGTATTGGTAGGACTGTTTGCGTCATGGCGATAACTTTCTTCGATCGTAGAGGTTTTCTCTCGGTAGGACTTGCGGCAACAGTCGCCGGATGTTCGCGCATCCCCTATCGGAGGGAAGCGCGTTATATTTGGCAACTCGGTTTCGGCCACATTCCAGAACCGGAAGTGAGCCGCGCGGAGATCGACAAGCTACCATATGCGACTGTGAGGGCAAGGATTGGCAAGGGCCCGCGAGGGATAATGGTTCTTGGCCAATATGACGGTCCGGACTTGCATTGGATTTCCGCCGACAATGTCGCGCTGGTCACAAGGGCGGGCCGAATAGTCAAAACCGCCGGCCTGCCGGAAAACTTGAAATCCAGCCGAATCGTCGAGGTCGATCCGGTTGCCGAAGGACTACACAACCTGGCGGATAGCGCCCACAAGCGTGTCGTGGATATTGATCTTGGAAACAGCTATGGAATCGAGATTAGCTCGACGTATAGGGTTCTGGGCAGCGAACGAATCTCAATTCTGGAGCGTGATTACGATGTTCTTCTTGTTGAAGAACGGGCTCGCGCCCTCAATTACGGCTGGTCATTCGAAAACCGTTTTTGGGTGGATGCCAATTCTGGATTTGTGTGGAAAAGCCGTCAAACCGTGGCCCGCAGTTTTGGGCCTGTCGAACTGGAAATACTGAAGCCAGCGGCCTTGCCGACCTCGATCTAGAGTTCGACAAACAGCGAACTCAAAGAAAAGGCCGACCGCAAACCGGCCGGCCCTTCCATGTATGGTTTCTTCGGTCGACTAATAGACTATGACAACCTTAAGTGCCGCTTGTTGAACCGGTGCCGCCGGTATCATCGTCATCGTCATCATCATCGTCGTCGTGGTCGTCGTCGTCATCACCAGGCGGCGGTGTGGGTCCCGGCGGCTCCGGCGGCTCTTCAACCGAATCGGAATCCGATGCGGCGGCGACCCCGGCGGCCACTGCAGCCACACCAGCAGCCACGGCGCCGATAGTTCCAGCGCTAAGCCCACCAATGGCTGAGCCACTTGCGGCTCCGCCGGCCGCTCCACCTGCGCCCTCTGCCTGTGCCCAAGCAAAGCTCGAGGCGACTAGCATGAGTACGCCGCAAAATATGCTGATTATTCTGTTCATTGACATTTGCTTTATCCAATTTTCTTGGCGTCACAACCGACCACGTTAAGACTATGCGCATAGTCCGAAGATGATCGCCTTGTGTCAAGGGGAAATCCCCTTGTTTCATCATACTGTTATGTCGAATGTACCGGAAATGTTCTGCCAACCCCAAATTCATTCTTGGATCAACCTAAATAGCCCCAAGTCGTTAATCCTTGGTTAATAAATGGCCTCCTCCGGGCGAGAATGGTGGCCACAGGACCGAGACCGTTGCCTTGAACGCCGCCGAATGGCACGGCCCAGCACCCCCCCCTTCGGTCCAGTTCTGATCGACCGCCCTCGTTATCCGCCGCTGGGCACTGGAATCCAGCGAACCAGGGGCGCCCAATGGGCCCGACGGGAACAATCGGAAAAGAATTCTAGGGCAACCCGCTCTAATTTCCTTGTTTCACCGGTAAGTCCCGAGGCCGAAATCTCGGCAGCAATTCTTCGATCACTTGCCGGGCGAGAGGCAAGGCCTTGTCGCGCTCCATACCGGCCTTCAGCCGCTCATCATAAAGTGTGGCTACAAGAATTTCATCATACCAGGGCATCCCTGGAAGTGAGTCTCGATCCGAAAACAACGACGGCCGTAACTTGTTCGTATCGTTCAGAAGGCCGAGAGCCTGAACATTTTCCTCGATGATGCAACCGGCCAGCTGCTGGGCGGGAAGATCAACACTTACATATATTATCGCCCTTCTAATGGCATTTTCGTCGTTCGTGTATGTGGCTGCACTGCACCGGCCAATACGCGACAAATTTTGGGCGGCGACCGTTCGACCAAACATTTCAAATGTGCGGACACGCATGACCCGCCGCGGCACAAAATTTAACTGGACATTTGCATCAGGTAGGTCTTCTCCTACCACAACCGCAAGGCCGGTAAGGACGGAAAGGCGATTCAGGTGGCCGCGCAATAACGGCCAATAGGTTTGAATCTCGATCCCGGTATCCGCCGTAACGGCGATGCTGAGCGGTCCGTCCCATTTTCTCAACGCGTGGTTATCGGATTCACCACCGGTGCGCCCATACTCGCTCTCGAAGGCAACAGCTTCAAACTTGCCCAGCAAATCGTCGATGTTGATTGTGTGTGGCTGCGGCAGAGGGGGCATGACCGGCACCGCCTCCCGGTCAAGGTAAGTCTGCTCAAACTCTTCCGCTGCACATCCCGTAAGGGCCACCAACAGGAATATGGCGGCCCGGCTCATGAATTGAGCAAAGGTCACGATCCCCTGTCCCCGCGCTCTTCCTGCTCAGTCAATTGTCTTTTCGCGCCGTTCAGCCACTTCACCGGAATTATTATGGCGCCCGCAATGCCAACGACGACAAAACCAGCAAAAACCAGGGTGACCACAGAGCCCAATAAGGTTCCCAGCCAGCCGTAATCTCCCATGATCACGGGCTCACCGACATAATAGCTTCCGGCCGAGGCAAGAAAGGCCAGTCCGCAGCAGAGCCCAAAAATGACTAAATGATCGACGGCGGCGGAAAGGCTGCCCAGAAGCCTCAGGAAATGCCCGAACAGATCTTCGTGCAGAACCGCTTCTTCCTCCCGCGTACGATTGAACCGCGCGTTGGTTTCCCGACCATTTTGGCTCATCCGTTGGCCCCCCGGCCCGGCTTGGCAACCTTGAGCGGGTTCTTGAACAGCACGGCGTTAGGCACCAGGATGACTTCTCCCTCCCCGTCTAAGGTGGTATAGCGCAGATCAATGCTGATCACGCTCCCGTCAAGCCCGGTGACACTGATGTGGTCGCCACGGCGGAACGGCTGATAAATGAGTATGAGAAGCCCGGCCAATATATTGGAAAGCGCATCGCGCAGCGCAAAACCAAGGGCAAAGCCGGTCAATCCCAGTCCGGCCACCAGCGCCGTCACGTCGATACCCATGGTACCCAGGCCGGCGATGACGCCGAATGCCAGAAGCGCATAGCCCGAAGCATTGGCAAGGATAAGCCAGACATCGCGGCGTTCGTCCGATGCCCTTTCGGCGAGCCGCGCAATCGCTCGCCGCACCAAGCCGCTGGCCAGCCAAAACCCCACGAAGACAACAACGCCGAGGGCAATCCCCGGGGTAACCTCGAGTAATTGGGTTGTCATTTGCTTGATCACTGGTTCCATGCCGACCTACCCTAAATCCGGCGGGATATTAGCAGACATTCTGCGGCCCGAAGCAATATCGTGGGCGAACTAATTATCCTCGCCATATGCGACGGATTTCCGGTGCGCGGGAGTGCGCAGTGCTATACTGAGGGGGCCTGTAGCGGGCCACATGAGCGGTGCGGCGAAATATAATTGACCAGTTTGGGGGCGGCAAGATGGCGGGTTTTTGGAACTTAGCATACGAAAGATTCCTGATGCGGGACTTGCTTGGCAAGTTTACGCCGGGCTTCATCGTCGTGATTTCACTTATGTACATCATGGCGCCCAAGCAGCTTCCTTTCCCTCTATTCAAGGAACTGGCCTGGCTCTATTGGATTGCCGCCTATGCCGCCTGTCATTCCATCGGCGTCGGATTGCGGGTGGTTGGAGAGTGGCTTGGCCTGTTCTGGATGGCCCCGCTGCCAAAACAGGTGCTCATTTTCTACAATGCTAAGTTTCCCTTCATTCGTGATTTGAATTTCCTGCAGAGCAGCAGGCTTACGGGCGCGTACGAGGATTCGGTTCAGCGCAGTTCCATGATCATGACGGCGAAGGATGGAGAATTGCCGACAAGCGCGAGGGAAGAAAGGGAACGCTACGTCTATTTGAAGGAGGCGACGGGAAATCTGGCTCTGGCCCTGCTGGT
>CAYOOG010000083.1:10387-10675 GCA_964405515.1 uncultured Alphaproteobacteria bacterium
CAGGGAATCCACGAAACCGTAATCTTGGAGGAGGCCAAGCTGTTCGTGGACATGGATGAGGCCGTCAAAATGTGGAGAAATATCCCGATCTGGTCCCATTAGGGCGATATTGGCGCTTAGGCGTCTCTACCCCGCCAAATACGCCCCCGGGCGATCAATATTCAATGGGCCGGCCATTATTGGCGGGCGCGTGGCGAACGATGGTCACCGGCCGCGTATAGGGAAAGAGCCGGTATTGCCATTGGTTCAGCCAGCTTCTCCAGTCCTGTGAACCCCTTCTTACCCTTG
>CAYOOG010000084.1:0-3346 GCA_964405515.1 uncultured Alphaproteobacteria bacterium
CCGAAAAACCGATTTGCACCCATCAAATTGATTCAATTAGGGTCGGAAAGACTCTAGCTCAGTTCGAGTCGCATAAATTGATACGATGCTCGCGTCCAGGACGCGATTTTTTTTGTCTTTTTTTGTTGCAAAATTTGCACTGCTCGGGTTGTTCATTAGCTAATGTAGGACGCTAAATTCTGCTGACAAAATCTGGTAGTGGCGAGACTGTCAAGACAGAGAAAAAGAATTTTTTTAGTATTCGCGCACAAGACCAGTTGCGCACTTAGTATTGTCGCGCTACGTTGTTGCCGCCTTCCGAGCGGGCGCCTGGTGCAAAGTTTTAACAAGTAAAAAGATACTTTAGTAGTTGTTGGTTAGCTGTTGTGCTGATCAGTGTCGGTACACGTGCGTTCTTTTCTGATCGTTTTTTTAAGTCAATTCCAAGGACCGGGAGAGGCCGAGAATTTGTCTCAGATTGAGGGACCAAGTCGGCTGCGGCCACGGGGCCAGTCTGCGGTGTTTAGGACGGAAGTTGCCAACAGGGTATTCAACGTCATGGGGATGGGGCGAGTAGTCGGTGACAGATTACGCGGGCGATATATTCCCCAAGGAAGCGTGGAAGATTCTTTCCAACGAGCCGGACTCAACACTGGTCGACGTTCGTACGGACGCGGAATGGAATTATGTGGGCGTGCCGGATGTCTCCTCTCTCGGCAAAAAGACTGTGATGGTGGAATGGCAAACCTACCCGGAACTTGGTCTCAATCCGGACTTCGTGGAACAGGTCGTTGCGCAGGTTCCCAACAAAGAGGCGGCGGCGCTTTTTATCTGTCGGTCAGGTCAACGGTCGGCTTCGGCGGCCGGCGCCATGACAGAGGCAGGCTACGGTCGTTGCTATAACGTCGCAGAGGGTTTTGAGGGCGATGCCGACGAACTTCGGCATCGTGGAAAAACGGGAGGTTGGAAAGTGGCCAAACTTCCCTGGGTGCAGAATTGATGGGGTCCGATGAAATGAACATAAGCGCTGCCGAAGACGCGACCTCGGAGCAGCAGTGGTCCCACGTACGCGGCCAGTTGAGAGCCGAATTCGGCGACGCAACATTCAATAGTTGGCTGCGGCCCCTCCAGCTTGTCAGCTGCGAAGGCGGCCGGGCCGTGATGTCCGTGCCCACCAGATTCATGCGTGATTGGGTCAAGTCTCACTATATCGATCGTCTGCGCGACCTATGGTCGAGCCAGAAGCCGGAGATTGACCGAATCGAAATACTGGTGGCGCCGGCCACTACAGATGACCCCGCCGCCGGCGCGGCGGCGGAGCCACGGGGAACCGATGAGAAGCGTGGCAGGGAGAAGACAGGCGCGGGCAATCAGGCCTCGACCGTGAGGAGCGCCTGGGGCGACTCGGGCGCGGGCGACTCGACGAACATGAGCGACATCGGCGCGCCTTTGAATCCGCGCCTCAACTTCGAGAATTTTGTTGTCGGCAAGTCCAATGAACTGGCCCATGCCGCGGCCCGGCGGGTGGCCGAAAACCCCAACGTACAGTTCAATCCGCTGTTTCTTTACGGCGGTGTCGGGCTGGGCAAGACCCATCTCATGCATGCCATTGCCGGGCACATCCGTGAGCGGGACCCGGCCCGCAAGGTAATCTACCTTTCGGCGGAAAAGTTCATGTACCAATTCGTCCGCGCGCTCAGGTTCAAGGACACCATGTCCTTCAAGCAGCAATTCCGCTCCGTCGACGTGCTGATGATCGACGATGTGCAGTTCATCAGCGGCAAGGAATCAACCCAGGAGGAATTCTTCCACACCTTCAATGCTTTAGTGGACTTCAACCGCCAGGTCATCATTTCCGCCGACCGCTCGCCCACCGACCTTGAGGGTATCGAAGAACGCATCCGCTCACGCCTGGGCTGGGGCATCGTTGCCGATATTCAGCCCACGGATTACGAGTTGCGGCTTGGTATCCTGCAGACCAAGTGCGAGCAGCTTGGCGGCGTTGATGTGCCCCGCCCGGTGCTGGAATTCCTTGCCCACCGTATTTCTTCCAATATCCGCGAGCTGGAAGGGGCCATGAACCGGGTCGTGGCCTATGCCACGCTTATCGGCCGCCCGGTCAATCTGGAAATGACTCAGGAAGTGCTCCAGGATCTGCTGCGCGCCAATGACCGTAAAGTGACCATCGAGGATATCCAGCGCCGTGTGGCCGAGCATTTCAATTTGCGGCTCAATGACATGTTGGCCAAGCGCCGGGCACAGGCAGTGGCCCGCCCGCGTCAGGTAGCCATGTATCTGGCCAAGCAATTGACGCCGCGATCCCTGCCCGAAATCGGCCGCAAGTTCGGTGGCCGCGACCACACCACGGTTATTCACGCGGTGCGCAAGATCGAGGAATTGCGCCAAGTGGACAGCGTGCTGGCCGACGATATCGACCTTTTGAGGCGAATGCTCGAGGCTTAGAGCGCCGCCGCCCGGATCATTGAAATGGGTGCAGATTCAGCCCGACGCTGCTATATTTGTGCTGCGGGCTGTGTGCGGCGTTTGGCCGCCGCGCCCGCAATGCCCACCGGGCGTTGGCCACTGCGGGAATCGCCCGTAGTGTGACCCATTTAAACCGCAGAATTGTGCCATTTTGACAGTATTGGGCTTATGAAACTTACCATCGAACGCGGCGCCCTAATGAAGTCGCTGGGCCATGTGCAAAGCGTCGTCGAGCGGCGCAACACCATTCCCATTCTCTCCAACGTTCTCCTCGACGCGGATGGCGGCAAATTGTCCTTGTCGGCGACGGACCTGGACCTCGCCATAGTCGAGAACGTGGAGGCGGAGGTCTCGCAATCCGGCGCCACGACGACGCCCGCACACACCCTCTATGACATCGTGCGCAAGCTTCCCGATGGCGCCCAGGTGGAATTAGAGACCAAGGGCGAGGGCGCCACGATGACCCTGAAGGCGGGCCGCGGCAAGTTCAGCCTTGCCTGTCTGCCAAGGGAAGAGTTTCCGGCCGCGAACGACGGCGACATGCCCCACGAGTTCAAGATTGGGGCAGAGGAGCTGAAACGCCTGATCGACAAGTCCCGCTTCGCCATTTCGACGGAGGAGACGCGGTATTATCTAAACGGCATATATCTGCATGCCGCCAAATCGAACGGCAGCAGTATGCTTCGGGCCGTGGCCACGGATGGCCACCGGCTGGCCCGGGTCGAACTGCCCCTGCCCGATGGCGCCGCCGACATTCCCGGCGTGATCGCGCCGCGCAAGTCGGTGAGCGAGCTGCGCAAGCTGATCGACGACTTTGAAGGCGAAATTGCGGTCTCGTTGTCGGAGACCAGAAGCGAATCCTCCGCCTGTGCGACTCCCATCG
>CAYOOG010000084.1:3356-10669 GCA_964405515.1 uncultured Alphaproteobacteria bacterium
CGTTGTCGGAGACCAAGATCCGTTTTGCCTTCGACGATGCCGTGCTCTCCTCCAAGCTGATCGACGGCACCTTCCCCGATTACACGCGGGTTATCCCCGACGGTAACGACAAGATTCTCGAGGTGGATTCCAAAATCTTCGCCGACGCCGTGGACCGTGTTTCGACCATATCCAGCGACAAGTCGCGGGCCGTCAAGATGGCCGTGGAAGCGGACCGACTGGTGCTTTCGGCAACCAGCCCCGAAGCCGGCAGCGCCACCGAGGAACTTGCCGTCACCTACGGCGCCGAGGCCATGGAAATCGGCTTTAACTCGCGCTATCTGATGGACATTGCCGCTCAGGTCAAGGGCGACCTGATGAGCCTGAAACTCTCGGACGCCGCTTCGCCCACCTTGATTCTCGACAGCGACGATGAAAATGCGCTTTACGTGCTCATGCCAATGCGGGTTTAGAGTCGGAAGGACTCTAAAGGACTCTAAGTGAGCGCCGAACTTTCTCAATCCAGCACCGTCTCCCGGCCTGGCCTTGAGCCGTCTCGATTGAGCGACGGCCCGGCGGCATACCGGGTCCGCCGCCTCACGCTTAGCGATTTTCGATGTTATGGGCATTTGACGCTTGGGCTTGAGGCCGGCCCGGTGGTGTTCAGCGGGCCGAACGGCTCGGGCAAGACCAACATCCTGGAGGCGGTTTCGTATCTGGTGCCGGGCCGGGGCCTGCGCGGCGCCCGCCTCGGTGAGGTGACACGGCGCCAGGCCGTGACGTCGGGGCCCGGCGCCTGGGCCGTGGCCGCCACGGTGGAGACCTCCGAGGGTACAATCAAGACCGGCACCGGGCTTGAGGTTCGGCCAACCTCGCCGGATGAAGCTGACGGCAAGGGCGAAGCAGTGCGCGAGCGCCGCGTGGTCAAAATCAATGGAGAACCGGCGGGCGGGACGGCGGCGCTGGCCGGGCTGATGCGCATCAGCTGGCTGCTGCCGCAAATGGATCGCCTGTTCCAGGAAAGCCCATCGGGCCGCCGGCGTTTTCTCGATCGCCTGGTGGCCGGCCACGACACCAGCCATGGCCGCCGGGTCAACGCCTTCGAGCGCGCCATGCGGGAGCGCAACCGCCTGCTGCACGATCAGGGTGCCGGGGCCGACCCCAAGTGGCTAGTGGCCCTGGAGACGACCATGGCCGAGCACGGCGTCGCCATTGCGGCGGCGCGGCGCGAGGTGGTTGCCCGCCTCGGCGAGGTTCTGTTGCAGTCAGCCGGCCCGTTTCCCGCCGCCGGCCTCGGCCTCAGGGGCGAACTGGAAGATTGCCTGGAGGCCACTTCGGCACTGGAGGCGGAGGACCGGTACTGTAAAATACTGGCGGACGGTCGCGGGCGGGATGCCCTTGCGGGCGGCACTGCGGCCGGGCCTCACAAGAGCGATCTCGTGGTCAGCTACGGCTTCGAAGGCCTGCCCGCCGCCCAGTGCTCAACGGGCGAGCAGAAAGCGCTGCTGATTTCCATCGTGCTGGCGGACGCCCGCTTGCACCAGGCGTTGGGCAATGGTGTACCGCTGTTACTGTTGGACGAGGTTGTGGCTCACCTGGATGAAGAACGCCGCCAAGGCTTGTTCGAGGCCATCTCCGACCTTGGCGCCCAGGCCTGGATGACAGGCACCGATCGCGCTTTGTTCGAGCCGATGATTGAACAGATGGCCGGGCAGGCGCAGTTTTTTGACGTGGATGCGGGCACCGTAACGGGCCCATAATGCGCTAGTGATTTAGGGAATGATGACACTATGACAGAAGAGACAACACCGCCCCCCGGGGACCCGGTCGCGGGAGAAGATTACGGTGCCGATTCCATCAAGGTCCTGCGCGGGCTCGACGCCGTGCGCAAGAGGCCGGGCATGTATATCGGCGATACCGACGACGGCTCGGGGCTGCACCACATGGTCTATGAAGTGGTCGACAACGCCATTGACGAGGCCCTTGCCGGGCACTGCGACACTGTTTCCGTCACCCTCAACCCCGAGGGCTCGGTGACGGTATGGGACAACGGTCGCGGCATCCCAACAGACATCCACGAAGAAGAGGGCGTCTCGGCGGCCCAGGTCATCATGACCCAGCTCCACGCCGGCGGTAAGTTCGACCAGAATTCCTACAAGGTCTCGGGCGGCCTGCACGGCGTCGGCGTTTCGGTCGTGAATGCCCTGTCCAAACAACTCGACCTGCGCATTTGGCGCGGCGGCAAGGAATACTTTATGAGCTTTGCCGACGGCGATCCCATAAAGGATTTGGAGGCCGTGGGTGAATCAGAGGGCCGCGCGGGCACCGAAATCACCCTCACGCCCTCCGATGAAACGTTCTCCATGGTCAAGTTCGATTTCGAGACCCTGGAGCACCGTCTACGGGAGCTGGCCTTCCTGAACTCGGGTGTGCATATCAAACTCGCCGACCTGCGTGGCGTCGAGACGCTGGAGGAAGAACTTTTCTACGAGGGCGGTGTACAGGCCTTTGTGCTTTACCTGGACCGTAACAAGACGGCGATACTGCCCTGTGTAACCATCTCTGGCGAGCGGGACGGCGTTGCCGTGGATGCGGCCTTGCAATGGAACGACGGCTACCACGAAAACGTTCTTTGCTTTACCAACAATATCCCACAGCGCGACGGCGGCACGCACCTGGCGGGCCTGCGCGGGGCGCTCACCCGGACCGTAAACAACTACGCCAACGCCGCCGGGCTGTCGAAAAAAGATAAACTCTCGCTTTCGGGCGAGGATTGCCGCGAAGGCTTGACCAGTGTGCTTTCGGTCAAGATGCCGGATCCCAAGTTTTCCTCCCAGACCAAGGACAAGCTGGTGTCTTCGGAAGTGCGCCAGGTGATCGAAGGTCTGGTCAACGACAGGCTTGGCCAGTGGTTCGAGGAAAACCCCTCGGATGCCAGGAAGATCGTGGCCAAGGTGGTGGACGCCGCCTCGGCGCGGGAAGCGGCGCGCAAGGCCCGTGAACTTACCCGGCGCAAGGGCGAGCTGGATATATCAAGCCTGCCCGGGAAACTGTCCGACTGTCAGGAGCGCGACCCGGCGCTTTGCGAGCTGTTCCTGGTCGAGGGTGATTCCGCCGGTGGCTCGGCCAAGCAGGGCCGCAATCGAAAGAACCAGGCGGTGCTGCCACTGCGCGGCAAGATCCTCAACGTGGAGCGCGCCCGCTTCGACCGCATGTTGAGCTCGAACGAGATCGGCACCCTGATCACGGCGCTGGGCACCGGCATCGGGCGCGACGATTTCAACATCTCCAAACTGCGCTATCACAAGATCATCATCATGACCGATGCCGACGTGGACGGCGCTCACATTCGCACATTGCTGCTGACGTTCTTTTACCGGCAGATGCCGGAACTGATCGAGCAGGGCCACCTCTATATCGCCCAGCCCCCCTTGTACAAGGTCAAGCGGGGCAGTTCCGAGGTCTATCGAAAAGACGAGCGGGCGCTGGAGGATTATCTTATCGACTCCGGCCTCTCGGAGACCGTGCTGACCCTGAACGACGGCAGCCAACTCGCGGGCGAGGAGTTGCGTGAAGTGGCCCATCACGCCCGCCAGGTAGGCGCGCTTCTCGAGCCCATCGGCCGCAAGTATCCGGCGGCCATGGTCGAACAGGTGGCCATTGCCGGGGCCCTGAACCCGGAAAATCTCGCCAATCCCGAGCATGCCCAGCAGGCGGCGGGATACGTCGCCCGGCGCCTGGATGCGCTCTCGCCCGAGACCGAGCAGGGCTGGCAGGGCGAGCCGACCGAGGACGGCGGCCTGCGGTTCTCGCGGGAGCTCCGGGGCGTGCGCGAGACCAGTGTTATCGACGGCCCGCTCATCCGCAGCGCCGAAGCCCGCATGCTCGATGAAGAGGCACCGCACCTGCAAAAGGTCTACGCCATGCCGGCCATGCTCAGCCATAAAGAGGAAGAGACAAAGATCGTCGCCCCCAGCGGCCTGCTGGCGGAGATTTACAAGCTCGGCCGCAAGGGGACCAGCATGTCGCGCTACAAGGGCCTCGGCGAGATGAATCCGGACCAATTGTGGGAAACCACGCTTGATCCGGAGGCGCGCTCGCTCCTGCAGGTCAAGATCAGCCACGCCGATACTTCAGATGAGATTTTCTCAAAGCTCATGGGCGACGTGGTCGAGCCACGGCGCGAGTTCATTCAAACCAACGCCCTCAACGTCGCCAACCTGGATGTGTAAAACAAGGTGTGGCTGTTCTCCTATACTTTGGACTCATGCGATTAGGCCACGGATAAACACGGATGAACGCGGATACCGATGCAATTCATTCGTGTTTATCTGTGTCCATCCGTGGCTATCTCGAAGGCTTGATTGGCCGGTCGGCCGCCCTTCTATTGTTAATGGATTCCCGCGATCGCGGGAATGACCTGGAAGGGAGAGGGTCGGATCGTGGCCAAGCGCAAATCTAAGAAGCGTAAGACGCGGCGGCCGCGCCTGCGCCGCGCCTTCCTGCGCTTTGTGCTCTATTGGGGTTTGGTGGCGGCGGTTTGGGCTGTCATCGGCGCCATCGGCATTGCCGCTTACCTGGCTTACACCCTGCCCGACCTGCGCCATATGAACGCCGCCGCCCGCGCGCCCAGTATTACGGTGTTGGCGCGGGACGGCACGACGCTTGCCACCTACGGCAATCTCTATGGCGATTACCTGACCTTGGAGGATATGCCCAAGACCTTGATCCAGGCGGTGGTCGCCACCGAAGACCGGCGGTTCTACTCTCATTTGGGGCTCGACCCCCGTGGCCTTTTGCGCGCCGCCCTGGCCAACTTCCGCGCCGGCCGGGTGGTTCAGGGGGGCAGCACCATTACCCAGCAACTGGCCAAGAACGCCTTCCTGACGCCGGAGCGCACCCTTGCCCGCAAGATCAAGGAGCTCATGCTGGCCCTGTGGCTGGAGCACGAATTCACCAAGGAGGAAATTCTCACCCTCTACCTGAACCGGGTCTACCTGGGGGCCGGCACCTATGGTGTTGATGCGGCGGCGCACAAGTACTTCGCCAGCAAGCCGCAAGACCTCACTCTTTACCAGTCGGCGCTGCTCGCCGGGCTGCTGAAGGCGCCGTCCCGTTACGCCCCCACCGGCAATCCCGAAGGCGCAGCGAAGCGCACGCGGCTGGTGCTCGCCAATATGGTGCGCGCCGGCTACCTGAGTGATGAGGAGGCGGCGGGCGCCACCGAAGCCGCACCTTCAGGCCGACGCCGGGGAGCCCGCGTGCGGATGCGCAACGTTCGCTACTTCACGGACTGGGTGCTCGAACGCCTGCCCGACTACGTTGGCCATACGAACCGCGATCTGGTGGTCGAGACAACCTTGGACGCAAGACTGCAGGAAGGGGCGGAACAATCGTTAGGCGGGGCTCTCGAAGAGGATGGCAAGCGTCTCGCCGTGGCACAGGGGGCGTTGATCAGTCTGGGTTATGACGGCGCCGTCAGGGCCATGGTCGGGGGGCGGTCCTACGGCGCCAGCCAGTTCAACCGGGCCACCCAGGCGCGCCGCCAGCCGGGATCGGCCTTTAAGATTTTTGTCTATCTGGCGGCGCTGGAACGGGGCATGACCCCGGACACGGTGATGCGGGATTCGCCCGTGGTCTTCGGCGATTGGCAGCCGCAAAACTACAGCGGCAAATTTGTCGGCGAGGTTACCCTGCGCGAAGCCTTTGCGCGGTCCTTGAATACGGTGGCGGTTAAGGTTTCCGAGCGTGCCGGGCGCCGCCGCGTCATTTCCACTGCTCATCGGCTGGGGATTACCTCGGACATTCCGCCGCACCCGAGCATTGCGCTCGGCGCCGCCGACGTCTCGCCGATCGAACTCACGGCGGCATATACGGCGCTCGCAAACGGCGGCGAGGGCGTGTGGCCCCACGGCATCGTGCGGGTTCTGGACGGTAACGACCAAGTGCTCTATCAGCGCACGGGCTCCGGCCCCGGCTGGGTGGTGGCGCCCAAGGTTGTCGACCAGATGACCGAGATGCTTCAGGCGGTTATAACCGAGGGCTCAGGCCACAGCGCCCGATTGGACCGCCCGTCCGCCGGTAAGTCGGGCACCAGCCAGGATTTCCGCGACGCCTGGTTTGTCGGCTTCGCCGGCGGCGTCGATGAAGGCGTCGTCACCGGGGTTTGGGTCGGCAATGACAATGCCGCGCCCATGAACAAGGTGACCGGCAGCGGCCTGCCGGCGCGCGTCTGGCGCGCCTACATGACAGAAGCTCTGGCGGATGTGCCCGTCGATGACCTGCCGACCTTCGAGGATGCGCCCAAGAGACGCCGCGGTTTCCTTGAAAGACTGTTCGGGGGCAAGAGAAATTAAGGGGGGCGCGGGAGGCTTCTAGTTTGCCACTGCCTCCCACGCCCCCTTCCCATCCACCCGATGAGGGTACCCTGGGGGTGGTTGGGAAGGGGGAGCGGGAGGCTTCCAGGTCTTTAAAAAGCTAACCGTACTTGTGCAGACCGTTGCCGTAAAACTTGATCCATTCCTTGGCGGTTTCAACCTGGTCCGCCAGGTCTTCCACCAAATCCCAAAATTGCCGGCTATGGTTCATTTCCACCAGGTGCGCCACTTCGTGGGCGACGATATAGTCCGCCACGTGGGGCGGCGTGAAGATCACCCGCCAGGAAAAAGACAGAGACCCGGTGCTGGAACAACTGCCCCAGCGGGACTTGGTGTCGCGCACGGTGATGCGGATAACCTTGACGCCGGCCTCGGCGGCAAACCTCAGGGCGCGTTCGGATAATTCGTGCCGCGCGGTCCGGCGTAGCCAATCCCGCACTCGGCGCGCAACGTGTTCAGGCTTACCGGCGACACAAATCTCGCCGTCCTCGATCCAGACTCCGCCGCGCCCCGTGGGCCGGTGGCTGATAACGTGGGTCTGCCCGAGCAGGGGAATCTCCGCTCCGGGCTCGAAGGGCACGCGGGAGGGCAAGGCGTCGAGCTGGCGGCCCAGCCAGGTAGCGTGTCCTTCGGCGAACTTCAGGCCTTCGCGGTAGGACGTGCCCGGCGGCAGCACCAGTTTCACGCCGTCGTCGGAAATATCCACGGACAGCGCCAGGCGCCGTGCGCGCCTGCTCACGCGCATGTGGACGGGAACGGGCGCGCCGTTAATGACGATCTCACCGGTTTTTTCCTTGGATCTAGCCATGACCGGGCCAGTCGACAATGTGCTCTTGAAGGTCGCCGGCGCGGCGCTCGTCCCGCACCCGCCCGCGCACCGATATGCCCGCCTGATGAACGGTCTCCGGATCGCCCGAGACCAGGGGGTGCCACCAGGCAAGGTCCTGGCCTCGGCCC
>CAYOOG010000085.1:0-10669 GCA_964405515.1 uncultured Alphaproteobacteria bacterium
CTAGTCTCCCCGGCGTTCGCCGCCGGGTTCCGGAGAACGGCCCCTGGGCGGCATTTTTTTTGAGGCGAAGCGGAGAGTTAGGACATGGACGTAAGCGGACACAGCGCGGTTGTCACCGGCGGCGCATCTGGATTGGGCGGCGCCACGGCGCGGATGTTGGCCGAAAAGGGCGCCAAGGTGGCTCTTTTCGACCTCAATCAGGAATTGGGCGAAGAAGTAGCCAAGGAAATTGGCGGGGTCTTTGTCAGTTGCGACGTCACCAGCGACGACAGCGTCACCGCCGGTTTGGCCGAAGCCGCTGCGGCCCACGGGCCGGCGCGCATTGTCGTTAATTGCGCCGGTGTCGGCACGCCGGGCAAGGCGGTGGGGCGCAAGGGACCGCTGCCCCTCGAAAGATTCGCCCAGGTCGTGGCGATCAACCTGATTGGCACTTTCAATGTCATTCGATTGGCCGCCGCCGCCATGCAGGAGTGCGAGCCCTTGAACACCACCGAGCGCGGCGTGATCATCAATACCGCCTCCGTCGCCGCCTTCGACGGCCAGATCGGTCAGCCCGCCTATGCCGCCTCCAAGGGTGGCGTTGCCGCCATGACCCTGCCGCTGGCCCGTGAGTTCGCAAGCTCGGGCATCCGCGTCATGACCATTGCGCCGGGCCTTTTCATGACGCCGATGATGGAAACACTGCCCGAGGAAATTCAAGAGAGCCTCGCCGCCAGCGTGCCCTTTCCCAAGCGCCTGGGCGACGCCACGGAATACGCCCGCATGGCCCTGCATATTTGCGAGAACGTCATGCTCAACGGCGAGACCATCCGCCTCGACGGCTCGATCCGCATGGCCGCGAAGTAGCGGGATAGATTCGGCCCAAGGCAGGGCCTGAAAAGGGACGATACTCGCTAATCAGGCCAACTGGTGCTATCCTCGGCCACCTGCTCGGTGGGCGAACGCCAATGTGACCGCGATCCACCGATTGGCCGGATTCCGGCGCGAAAAGCGGGATTCCGGGTAGGGATGCGGGAGGTTTGCCCGTCATGATTAAGAGTAACCCTGTTCCCTAACCGGCGGGACCATGACCACGGAAACGAAAACAGCAACGCGAACAACGGCCGGCGGCAAGGACCCGGTTGAGGCGTTTTTCATGAGCAACCGGAAAACCCTATACCATTTTCTGCTCTGTCGATTGAGGCAACCCGAGGATGCAGAGGATCTGTTGCAGGACATTTATCTGCGCCTGCGCCGGAACGACGATAGAGACCCTGTTTCCAACACCTCGGCCTATCTGTTCACACTGGCCAACAATCTGGTGATCGACCATCGGCGCCGGACGGGCACGCGCAGGGATTCCGTTCCCCATATAATGACACTGAAACGCCACAGCGAGGCCCGCACGCCCGAAATCCGGGCATCCGAGATGCAAGCCCACGATCAGCTTCGCCAGGCCATGGAGAAAATGCCGGAGACGCGCCGGCAGGTGTTTCTGATGCACAAATTCCATGGTTACAGCTACCGGGAAATCGCCGAAAAGCTCGGTGTGTCGACAAAAATGATCGAAAAGCATATGACCAAGGCACTTGCCAGCTGTCACCAATGCAAGGACGCGTTCGTCTCCACAGCGGATATTCGGCAGTAAATACGGTAGGGGTGTCGGCGCGAGCCCCGTCATGATTATAGGCAGACTTGCTGCTTAGATGACGGGAGGGCGAACTCATGGCCACGCTCAAGAACGTAACCATCACCGTTAAGGACGTGGACGAAGCCAAGCAGTTCTTCCTTGATTTGGGGATGAAGGTCGGTCTCGACTGGAAGGTTCCCCCGGAAACCGAGCCCGGCGCGGAAGAACCCACGGGAATTCGGCGGCTCTGCATGTTGCAGGACGACAATGGTTTTGGCGTCGAGCTCTGCGAGTTCGACAAGGAATATCCCTATACCAAAGGCGTGGGCCTGAGTTTCCAGGTAGAGAACCTGGAGCGCGAATGGGACGCGCTCAAGGATAAGCCCGGTGTCAAGCAGGTGGTTCATCCAGGACAGTTTCCCATGGAGGAATTCAAGAGAGCCTTTAATGCGGTTGGGGATTTTTTTGCGGTCAGCGTTGATTTGGGCAGGATCGATGGACAGGAGCAGGTGATTGAAGTCCTAACTCATGAAGAATCCGGATGAGGCTGTTGCAGGCGAGTTGTGGCGCGGAAATGAAAAGCATTGAACCAGAGAGGAAGGCATGAACCACTCAAAAAGTTATCAGGACTACATAGACAGGTTCCCAAGTTCCGAGAAGCTATACGAAAGAGCCGTCAATAATTTCGCCCGGGGCGTAAATCACGACGCCCGTTTCATGATGCCCTTTCCGCTTTATTTCACCCATACGAAGGGCGGTCTCAAATGGGATGCGGACGGCAATGAGATCATCGACTATTGGCTTGGACACTCATGCCTGATGCTCGGTCACGCCAATCCGACTCTTGTCGAGGCGGTCAAGGGACAGATCGGAAAGGGCACCCATTACAGCGGATCGCACGAGCTGGAGATCGAGTGGGCAGAGGCCATAAAGGCGCTCACGCCATCGATCGACTTGGTGGAATTCGTGAACTCCGGGACCGAGGCGAATATGCTGGGCATACGGCTGGCCCGTGCCTTCACGGGCAGGAACAAGGTCGTCAAGTTCCATAACCATTTTCACGGTTGGTCCGACGAAGTCGTGGGCACCGAGGAACCGTCGGGCCAGGCCAAGACCGCCGGGCTGGTCGACAGTGTGACGGCGCTGACCTCAACCATTCATGCCAACGACGAAGCGGGTCTGGAAAAGGCTTTGTCAAACCGTGACGTCGCCATTCTGATTGTCGAGACTCCCGGGTCGCACGTCGGTGGTGACGGGTTCGCGCCGTCTTTCTACAAGACCATCAGGGAGATGACGAAAAAGTACGGAACCGTGCTTTTCTTCGACGAGATCGTCACCTGGGCACGCTTTTCCAAGGGCGGCGTGCAGGGAATGCGGGGCGTCAAGCCGGATCTGACTTCACTGGGCAAGAGCGTGGGCGGCGGGGTCGGTGGCGTGGGCGCCGTCGGCGGTTCCAGGGAAATCATGGATATAATGCAGATAAAGCCCGAGGACCCCGAATGGAACATGTCCAAGCGGGTCTTCCACTCCGGAACCTTCAATGGCAATCCCCTTTGCGCCGCCGCGGGCATTGCCACGATCAAGCGATTGGCGACGGGAGAGCCGCAAAAGACCGCCGACCAGCGGGCCGCCAGAATACGCGAGGGCTGCGGCCAGGCCCTTGAGGACAGGGGAGTTGACGGTTGCGCCTATGGTGAATGTTCGGCCTTTCACCTTTACGTGGGCCCATGCCCCATCAGGGATCAATGCGACAGGAATATCTGCCTGCACCATGACAAGGTTTACGAGCAGCCTATGTTCTCGGAACTGCACAGAAACATGCTTCTTAACGGCTCCCATCTGGTCGGCGTGCCGCCGATGTTCGGCTTGACCTGCGAAATGCATACCGAAGAGGAGGCTGACAGGACGGTTGCCGCCTTTGCCGATTCCCTCGACAGGGTGAAGGCCGACGGGTTCCTGAAATGACACCAGGCATCTTCTGAAGGCTTCGATCATACCCAGTTCGCGGTAGGGATATCGGCGAGATATCCGTCATGAAATTGAAAGCAGGAAAGCAAGTTTTCCTGCCTCAATGACGGGGGCGTGATTTCATGACCAAGCTGAAGAATGTGACCTTGACCGTTAAGGACGTGGACGAGGCCAAGAAATTCTTCCTCGATTTGGGGATGAAGGTCGACGTCGACTGGACAGTTCCGCCGGAAACCGAGCCCGGGACCGAAGAGCCCACGGGGATTCGGCGGCTCTGCATGTTGAAGGACGACCATGGTTTCGGCGTGGAACTCTGCGAGTTCGACAAGGAATACCCCTATAACAAGGGCGTGGGCCTGACTTTCCAGGTAGAGAACCTGGAGGACGAATGGGACGCGCTGAAGGACAAGCCGGGCGTCAAGCAGGTGGTTTATCCGGGTCAGTTCCCCATGGAGGAATTCACCAGAACCTTTGGCCTGCCCGGCGCTTTTTTCGTGGTCGATGTCGATCTCGGCAGAATCGACGGCGAAACACAAGTCGTCGAAGTCTTGCACCTGGCGAAACCGGACAAGGATAACTAGCCGGCAATGCCGAAGAGAATTCCAATTATTTAGATCAGAAAGGGACGAGTGATGAAGAACTACAGCAGCCTTGAGGAGTACATAGAGAAATTTCCCACGTCGCAGAAACTTTACGCCGAGGCGGTAACTAAATTTCCGCGTGGCGTTACCCACGACGCCCGTTTCAGGCTTCCCTTTCCGATCTACGTCACCCATACCAAGGGTGGTCACAAGTGGGACGTGGACGGCCACGATATCATCGACTATTGGACCGGACATACCTGTTTGCTCCTCGGCGCTGCCAATCCGACGCTTGTCGAGGCGGTAAAGGGACAGATCGATAAGGGCACCCATTACAGCGCCTGCCACGAGCTCGAAATGGAATGGGTGGATTGGATAAGAAAACTCACGCCGTCGGTTGAAATGGTGGAGTTCACCAGTTCCGGCACCGAAGCCAATATGCTGGGTATGCGGCTGGCCCGGGCCTTCACGGGCCGCGAGAAAATTCTCAAGTTCCACGATCACTTTCATGGCTGGTGCGACGAAACCATCGGCCTTCCCGAACCGTCGGGTCAGGGTCAGACGGCGGGTCTCGTGCGCGCCTTCACCGATCTGACGACGACCATCCCCTGCAACGATGCGGCGGCCCTCGAGGAAGCCCTGTCAGGCCGCGACGTGGCCGTTCTGATCGTTGAGACGCCCGGCGCCCATGCCGGTTGTGACGGTATCGCGCCGGCCTTCTATACGACCATGAGGGAACTGACCAGGGAGTACGGGACCTTGCTGATGTTTGACGAGATTGTCAGTTGGGCGCGCTTTTCCACGGGCGGCGCACAGGTTCTGCACGGCGGCGAGCCGGACCTGACCTCGCTGGGCAAGGTTCTCGGCGGCGGTGTGGGCGGCGTAGGCGCCATCGGCGGCTCGAAGGAGATTCTGGAACTCATAGACATCAGGCCGGACGACCCCGAGTGGAACAGGTCCAAACGGATATTCCATTCCGGGACCTTTAACGGCAACCCCCTGTGCGCGGCGGCGGGTATCGCCACGCTCAAGCGCCTTGCCACGGGAGAGCCGCAAAAGACCGCCGACGAGCGTGCCGCCGGAATCCGCGAGGGCTGCGGCAAGGTCCTTGAGGACAGGGGAGTTGACGGTTGTACCTACGGTGAGTGTTCCTCCTTCCACCTCTATATCGGCCCGTGTCCGATCAGAGAGGAATGCAACAAGAGCGTCTGCCTTTACCACGAGAAGGTCTACGAGCACCACTTGTACACCGAGCTGCACAGGAACATGTTGTTCAATGGCGTCGATCTGGTAGGGGCGCCGCCCTTGTTCGGCACAACCTGCGAAATGCACACCGAAGAGGACATTGAGAAGACCGTCGCCGCCTTTGCCGATTCCCTCGACAGGATGAAGGCGGAAGGGATACTCAAATAGCAGGGGGTTGACCTTCGTATATCTTTCGCCGTGAATGAGGCCGATACTGCGCCCGGACAGACTATCTGGACGCCGCAATCAGACCTTGTTCGTGGCGGGAGAGAAGGAACTTGCCATGGCGGCACCGGAACAAGAAGGCGACCTCGCCAAGCCAACTGCCCGCGATACGCTTGAGGCAACGATGTGGGACGCCACGGCGTCGCCGGAGCCCGAGACGGGCCCCCTCGATGGCAGGGTAGAGGCCGACGTGGCGATCGTCGGTGGCGGCATCACGGGTATGTCGACGGCCCTGCACCTCGCCGAGGCCGGTCAAAAGGTTGCCGTGCTTGAGGCCGAGAGAGTGGGTTGGGGCGCCTCCAGCCGGAACACCGGACATATGGCGTCGGCCTGGACCTCCATGCTTCCGGATGAGGTCATCGGCCGCTTCTGATCGCCGGTGGCGGCGTCGCCCGTTCGGGGGGCGAAGCGGACTTTCGACACCTTGTCGAGGTGACGGGCTTTCCAGCAACTACATCGGTAAAGGGCAAGGGTTGCGTGGAGCCCAATGCACCTTCGTACATCGGCGGCGGCGGAATGTTGGGGGGCACGTCTGTAATCAACGCGTTCCAAGGCGCGGATGTTGTTCTTGCCGTCGGTTGCAAGTTTTCAAACTGGATTCCGTGTAACAGACCCCCCAAGTACCCGGTGCCTGCGGGGCAGAAAATAATTCAGATTGATATTGATTATGCGGCCATGGGCGTTAATGCACCAGCCGATATTGGTGTAATAGGAGACGCAAGGGAATCGGTGAAATTGCTAGTTGATGGATTGGAGGGGCGCTCTCTTGCTCATGACGAAGACTGGCTCGCCGGCCTTATTGCCGACCGGCAAAATTTTCAATCGGAACTAGAGGCCGTGGCCGATGCCATGTTTGTAGACGACGGCGGCATACTTAACGAAGCGGCAGTCTGTCGGGAGATCGCTGGTCTGCTACCAGAGGACGCCATTGTCGCAATCGATGGCGGCCAGTCCATGCAGTGGGCTCACGCATTTTATCAGCCAATCCATCCTTCCAAGTTGATTTACAATCCGGGCATGGGGCATTTGGGAAGTGGGCTTCCATTTGCCAACGCCGCAAAGCTCTCGAATCCCG
Organism: uncultured Alphaproteobacteria bacterium; assembly: GCA_964405515.1. Lineage (GTDB taxonomy): Bacteria > Pseudomonadota > Alphaproteobacteria > JAPYRI01 > JAPYRI01 > CAYOOG01. The sequence continues at coordinate 6,704 of CAYOOG010000085.1, forward strand.
GCAAGACGGTAGTAGCGATTGTCGGCGACGGCGCCATGGGGTGTACGGTTCAGGAACTGGAGACCGCCGCCCGTAACGGCCTGAACACCATCGTTTTTGTTCTCAACGACAGTTTTTGGGGCATGTACAAGCCCTTTGGCGACATCTTGCTGAATAACCAGAATCTGGGAACGAACCTCACGGATGTTGACTTTTCCACCTTGGCCCGAGGGTTCGGTTGCCAGGGGGAGCGGGTGGATACCCTTGAGGATTTGAAGGAGGCGTATTCCAGGGCCGCAAAATCCGGCAAGCCCACGGTCATTGATGTGAAGGTTGGGTTTACGCCGTTTCCCATGGATGCATACTGGCTTGAGGTCGTGTTGGCCGGAATGCGGTTTCCCGGGCTGGAGTGAAGCAGCGGGGACAGTGGTTGGCGCTTAAACACTAGCCGTTTCGGTAAATGTAGCTGTAGGCATTGATTGCCGGAACGCCGCCCAAGTGGGCGTAGAGAACCTTTGACCCGGCGGGAAAGAAGCCCTGGCCGACCAAGTCGATCAAACCTTGCATGGATTTGCCCTCGTAGACCGGATCGGTCATCATGCCTTCGGTGCGGGCACAGAGGCGAATTGCCTCGTTGGTCTCTTCGGACGGAACGCCATACTTGGGGTAGGCGTATTCGGTCTTCAGAACCACATCGTCGGCTCCGATGTCCTGGTCCAGTTCAATGAGTTCAGCCGTGTCTTGCGCGATGCCCAAAACCTGGGTGTGGGTTTGTTCGGGTGTGCCCGAGGCATCGATGCCGATAACCTTGCGCGCACGTCCGTCGGCCGCGAACCCAACCAACATGCCGGCATGGGTCGAGCCGGTGACCGTGCAGACAACGATGTAATCAAACTTAAAGCCCAGTTCCGTCTCCTGTTCGCGGACCTCCTCGGCGAACCCGACATATCCCAAACCGCCGAGGCGGTGGACCGAGGCGCCGGCCGGTATGGCGTAGGGTTTTCCCCCTTTTGCCTTCACGTCTTCGAGTGCGCGTTCCCAGCTTTCGCGAATGCCGATGTCGAAGCCTTCGTCGACAAGTTCGATCTCGGCCCCCATGACGCGGGACATCAGAATGTTTCCAACACGGTCGTAAACAGCGTCGCTGAACGGAACCCAACTTTCCTGGACCAGGCGGCATTTCATGCCGATTTTCGCGGCGACGGCGGCTACCTGGCGCGTGTGGTTGGATTGCACGCCGCCGATGGTCACCAGGGTATCGCATTCTTGCGCAATAGCTTCAGGGATCAGGTATTCCAACTTGCGAATCTTGTTGCCGCCGAAGGCAAGGCCGCTATTGCAATCCTCCCGTTTCGCGTAAATCTCCACACCGCCGCCCAGGTGCTCCGACAGGCGCTGCAATTTCTCGATCGGCGTTGGGCCGAAGCTCAAGGGGTAGCGTTCGAATCTTTCCAGCAGATTGAGCATCTGATCACCTTCCGGGATGAGGCATTGTCATGTTTAGTAAGTTATCATTGAATAGGGAAAGAATATTGGCTTTCTAAAGCACAAGCTGCCCCCACCTCCGGCTGATGCCGGGGCAGCTTGTGCACTCACGACTCGTTCGGTTGTCGTTACTTGTCTCCCTGCCATCAGGTCCAGGTCGCCGTCCGTGCTGAAAACAGTCTAGTCCGGGTATTTCCGAAACTCCTTCTTGGAAAAACGGGGCCCGACGAACGACGTGGGTATTTCGGTGCGGCCAATTGCTGTATCTAATTCTTGGAAAGTGCTAGATTTCAATTCAAACGCAATGCAAGGAGATTGGATCATGGGTAAATCAGACAACGGCGATGGCGCAATGCAGATCGCGCCGCAAGGGGTCGGTGGGTATCACCAGTGCTGGTACCCGGTGGCCGGTTCGGATGAAGTCAAGGCCGGCGAGATCATCGGGCGGGACTTTTGTGACGGTCGCATTATCATCTTCCGGGGGGAAAACGGCGAGGCCGCTGTGCTTTCGGCCTATTGCCGGCATCTTGGGGCTGATCTCAGTGCAGGTGAGGTTATTGGCAACGACGCACGTTGCGCTTTCCATCACTGGAAATTCGATGCCACGGGCAAATGTACGGATATTCCAAGTGGCGATCCGATCCCGAAGAGCGCCTGCATGTTCAAATTCCCGGTGGTGGAGCGGCTCGGTCTCATTTGGGCTTTTAATGGTGAGGAGCCGCTATACGATCCACCGGCCATGCCGATTGATGAATCCGAATTGGCTATTCGCGTGGACGGGCCCTGGCCGATGCCCATGGACCATTGGATCGGCTTCACTAATTCCTACGATTTTTCTCACCTGAAGACCGTCCATGGTATCGACGTGCTGAACAAGCCCGACGACATCAAATTCGAGAAATTCGGCGCCCAGTACAAGACCCGTTTTGTGGACCCCAACTTGGGGCTCATGGAGCACGACCACCAAATCTTCGGCACTTGCGCCTTTTATCTTTATGGCTTGGTAGCGGGCGTACCGATGGCCATTATGGCCGCCATGGCACCAACACCGGGCAATACATCGCGTGGTTGGTCCATTGCCGCCGTGCCGAAGGATAGCGCCGAGAGCCCGGAGAAACTGGACATGATACTAACCATGGCGATGAAGTTTATCGGTGACCTCTTAAAGGACGATCTTCCCATTATGGAGGGAATCCGGTTTAGGGAGGACCAAGTGGTCGCCACGGACTTGCCGTTGAAGCGCTACCTGGATTACGTAAGGGATTTCCCACGCGCTCACCCGTCGCAGCCGTATATTACTTGAGAAAGAGCAAGATCACCGTTTGAAATCTGGGGTCCCTAGGTCGTTTTGTTTGCCGCTTTGGCCTCTCGCCAAAGGTTTGCCAACGCGCCCCACAGACTCGATCTTACGGTCAATTGAGGCCCCGAGTGGCCGAACGGCACCGCGGCGATCCGGCGTTGGGCTTCGCCGACGGAGTGATAGGGCATGTTGGGAAACAGGTGATGGGTGGCATGATATCTGAGGCCAACCGGCGCCCAAAGAGGTGTCAAGAGAGGGTTGCCAGGCACGTCCACGGAATCAAGATACTGCTCGATAAAGTCCATATTTTGATTGCCTGGATTCCGGTACGCGTGGGCCGCCAAGGTGCGTAGTGAATTCAGGAGGAATATCAACACGGCGATGGCGTACCAGAGGATGAGTACCTGGGAGGGCAAGATTCCCGCGAACACCAGGGCGATTCCCGAAGCGCCATAGGCAAACGCGGCGAATTCCTGCAACGGCCAACTCTCCTCGTCCTTTCGCGCCGGTGGCGGCCGCCGGTAGCCTAGATCAATGGTCAGGGACGATGCCCTCTCCCAGAGGAGGTACCTTAGACGCCGGTGCAAGTAAGAGATTGGTGTCAGGACAATGAAGCGGCCCGCCGCCATTAGCGGCAACACGAAGATAAGCAGAAGGTAGGCGACAATATTGAGCGGGCTTTCTGCTCCGAAGGGAAGGTATTCGCCGTCATCCTTGGTGCCGTAAACGTCACGCTTGTGATGATCGTTGTGCACTCCGCGGTACGTGAAAGAGGGCACCATCAACGCAAAGCCGCAAGTGAGATTCCAAACCAGCCGGAAAAACCCGAAAGTACCCTTCTTCAGATGCGCCAACTCATGAATGAAAATCACACTCCGGTAGAGTGCCAAGCTGGCAACGACATAAGATACAAATTGTCCTGGAGAAAAGGTTGGAAGGGCGAGTGTTGTAACGAACGCGGCCCAGCCAAGCGTGATGCTGAATAGGAAGTCGGCCCAATAAATCAATGGGTTAGGATCAAAGAGATCACGCACTGTTTCGCGCGCTTGGTCCAAATCCATATTCATCGCAAGCATCCCCAATTAACTTTCAAGTCTGACCCCAACCCTACCCAAATACCTCCGCCTTTGTAATAATTTTCATGTGCTTGTGACCTGCCCCCATTAAGTGGTCCAACTCCTATGAGAGAGTTTGGCGCAGGT
>CAYOOG010000086.1:0-10639 GCA_964405515.1 uncultured Alphaproteobacteria bacterium
ATGAATAAAGGCGCTTCACGCCTGCTAATTAGTTGTGGCGGTATAGCGGTGCCACATCACTTGGAAGTTTGGCTTGGAACTCCACCACAAGCGCCGCAGCCGCCGCAATTTGCTCTTCATTCAGCGCCTTGACGATTTCCTCGCGAAGGCGCTTCGCGCTCGCGAGTAGTTTTTCGTTATTTCCCTCGATCACAAGGTCAGTCCAAAACAACGAAATCACGTGCTCCTTGGATCCTTTTTCACCATCGGCAAAAAACATCATTCCAAGATTAAAATGTGCCTGTGCAACTCCCTGAAGCGCGGCCTTAAAAAACCATTCCCGCGCTTTATTCTTGTCTCGTTCAACGAAAAGGCCTCGGTAATAAAAATCACCAACATTATATTGCGCGCCCGGATGGCCCACCTCAGCTGCCTTCAAAAAAGCGTTGTACGCTTTTTCATAGTCCTCACCGTAGAATTGGCCGTCACGCAAAAAATTACCATAAATAAAAAGCGCTTCGGGCACCTTAGCCTCTACCGCAAGTTTCTGCCATTTTCTTGCTTCGGCATTGATATCTTCCTCGCTCGTTTTGCCACTAACTTGTACAATGCCAAATTTGCGGAATAGCAAAACGGACAAGTTATGCTGTGCGACTGCATTTCCCTGCTCAGCTGCAAGGCGAAACCATTCCACCGCACGGCGGTAGTGCTGCAATGTAGCTTGGCCATTTTGGTGCATTGATCCGACCATATTCTGGGCCTCGGCTAACCCTTGCTCGGCCGATTTATTGTATAACTCGAAAGCTTTTTGGAAATCCTGTTCCACACCCCAGCCGTTGTAATAGAGCGAGGCCAAATTGTACTGGGCTTTCGCATCCCCATCCGCCGCAAGTGCCGACCATTCCTTGAAAGCTGTTTCATAATCGCCCTGCGCGGCGGCTGCCTCACCCGGTGGCAAGTTCGCAACGGTCGTATCGTCCGGTACATCCGCGGCTGATACACCGCCGGTGACCGCGAACATGACGGTGGCCAAGGCGAAAACGAAAACTCTCAAGAACGTGCCCATAAACTATTACTCCTTCAACATTCGACCGTGGGACAAGCCAAAGCCTCAAACACAAGCATTTAATTCACCTGCCTTCAGGATTCAAGATTTCTTCACTATCACACTTACACGGATGATTGCCTTAAATCCTGCACTCTGCCGTTCCAAGGGACAGCATCATACGGCCAAGCGCTTCATTGACAGGGCCCACCCCCAAATTTGCCCGCCCCGCCCCGGGCGGATCATGTTATATGGAGCGAAAGCGCCCAATATTGGCAAAGTGACGCGGTGACCCCCAATGAGCGAAAATGTCGTCATATTCGGCCCGTACCCGCCACCGTACGGGGGCGTCAGCATATTTGGCTCGCAGTTATTTTCGCTTCTTGAGCAAGCTGGCGCCCGGCCCATTTTAAAGATTGCCGGCATCCACAAGGAGATGCCCGGGCAATGTGTCAAGCCCAACACAAGAAGCGTGATCAAGCATTTTGCCGCACTAGAGCGTGGCGCCAAAATTATCGATTCCAGCATCTACTTTGTCGAATACCCACAATTCCTGAGAACACTCGCGTTTCTTGCGGTCAAGAAGCTAAAGGGCCTTGAGTGGATTAAAATCATCCACGACGGAACCCTCCCCGAGCGCTTTCAACAATTATCGCCCTTACAACGATTGGCCGCGCGGCTTTCCCTCAAGTTTGCCGACAAGGTTGTACCCGTCGGCACAGGGCTCGGCGCTTGGCTGGATACCGAATTCAAGTTGGCGGACCCAGTAACCGTCATTAGCAGTTTACTGCCGGTCGAACAGGCGGAGAAGAAACACATTTTACCCATCGTCAAGGAACAGAAACTGGATCAGTTCGACGCACTAGTTTGTTCCATCGGCGCTTTTACCGACCTGTATGGATTTGACGATATCGCTATTGCCGTTGAGCGCCTTCGCAGCGAAACGGGTCAGAATATCGGATTGGTGCTTGTAGACGGCGGATTTACGCAGGATGAAAACTACCGCTCGCAAGTGCTTTTTCGCGGCGACTGGATTATCCCCCTGGAAGAATTGCCCCACCGCGCCCTGTTGGGACTTTACGACGAGTCCGATGTTTTTGTGCGCGCAACGTCTTCCGAAAGTTACGGACTTTCCCGCGTCGAAGCCTTGCTCAATGGCCTGCCGGTAGTTGCCACGCCAATTGGCGAAACCCGCGGCATGTTGCTATACGAGCCCGGAGATATTAACGGCCTCAGCAGTCAGATAAGAAAGGCGCTCTCAACCGATACAAGTAGTGATATCGCCCGCTGGGTATTGCATTATCGTGATGAGGCGGAGCACAACCAAGATGCGTGGTTGGCAATGATCATCGGTAATTCCGCGCAGTCCCGCCCATGAACACGTTGCGCCAGCGCATGGAACGGTGGTTCGGCGTTCTTGGTCAATCCACTATCGGCAGAAATGCCGCTCGAATATATTTCTATCAGGGTGGCAAGCTGGTTCTGGGCCTGATCGCGGGCATTATCGTGGCGCGCACGTTGGGACCGGAGCAGAAAGGCGTAATCGATCTTTTCAATGTGCTCGGCTCGCTGATCGCCGAGTTGGGCCTCTTGGGCTTCGGTGGGGGACTGATTTACTACCTCGCCAATAAGAAACGGCCTCTAGCCGCCATCCACGGCGCCGCGATTTTCTACGCCATTTTGGGTGGGCTCCTTGCGGCTCTGCTGGGATGGGTTTTCCTCGATTTTTGGGCTTGGATGTTTCCGGGCCTCGCCAAGTGGATAATATTGCTCGCCTTTTCGCTGGCGCCCATCAATTTCTATCTCTCCCTGGGCACGAATATCTTCACCGGTCTGGACCGCGCAGCCACGGTCTATCGCGTTGCCTTCCTGTTTGCCGCCACGACAACCGCCACAATTGTCGCGCTCTATTTCACGAGCGCGCTCAATATTCACAACGTTATTCTGCTGACGGCCGCGGTCATTTTCCTGAATGCGGCAGTGCTGGGGGGCATTTTGTTGCACTTGGCGCCCCGGCCAACATTCGATTCTGCGCTCACAAAGAGCGCTCTACGTTACGGCCTGGTTATCCACTTGGGAGCGATCGCCAACATCCTTCATTTCAGAATAGATCAGATTATGCTCGGCAGTCTGGAAGGCTCGGCTGCCGTGGGACTTTACGCCGTCAGCGCACGTTGGGCGGAACTCCTGATTCTACTCGACAATGCCCTACTGTTTTCGGCCATGGCACGCATCAGCTCTGCCACCCGACCCGAGGCGCATCGGCTGACCGTCAAGGTCATCAGAGCCCAGACAATAATCAGCCTGAGCGGCGCCATTGTGCTGACCCTGTATGGCGAGCCATTTGCCGCCGCCGCCGTGCCATTGATCCTGTTGCTGCCGGGCGTGGTGGTCTGGTCCGTATCCAAGTTCTTGGCCGTTAATCTTACCTACAATCGGGGCCTCGGCGCCTATTGCAGCGCTGCCGCCGCTGCCGGGCTGGCGGCAAACGTTGCATTGAATTATCTTTTCATTGCGGTTTTAGGCGCCGGAATCGCCGGCGCCGCTGTTGCCTCAACAATGAGTTACGCCCTGGTTGCCCTGCTTATTATGGTACGATTCCTTGTGGCGCGCCGCGGTGAGGTCAGCGAAGAGCGTTCGGGCAAATGAAAAACATAAGCTGGATGCAGTCCAAACCGGTCGAGCACTACAAAGGCCTGAGAATTAATGCCGACACCGGGCTGCACGGGCAGATTGCTGATCTTATTCAATTGCATCAACCGTCGGGTGCCGGCGTGCTTGATTTTGGCGCGGGGCCAGGGGCGCTATCCGAACGGCTTAAGGACTTGGGTTATGAGGTTCACTCAGTCGACGTGGATGAAGCAGGATTTGGTGGCACGACGGCATTTGAAAAACTCGATTTCAACGACGCCCAGGCGGTCGAAGCTTTTATCAAACGCAATGAGGAGTCGTTCGACATAGTTCTCGGAATCGAAGTGATTGAACACGTTGAAAATCCGTGGAATTACGTACGTGACATAGCTCGCATGATCCGGCCTGGCGGTTGCTTGGTGCTTTCGCCAAACATTACCTCATGGTATTCGCGGGTGCGTTTCTTGTTGCACGGACGCTTCCACCAATTCGAGGACGGCGATCGGGAATACGGTCACATCAACCCCATCGCCGAGGATGAGCTTCATCTTATTTTGGAGGGCTGCGGCCTTGAAGTATTGGAAATAGCCCCCGGCGGTTGGCTGCCACGGCTCTGGCTGTCATGGCGGTTAGGCACATTGCTCAAGAATCTCTTCGGCTTCGTCTTGTCCTTCGTCATGAAGGGGACTTGGCGTGGCTGGTGCCTGATCGCCGTCGCCAGGAAACCGTCCGGCTGAATTAAGAGTCTTTCCGCGCGACCACGAGCATGTTGGGGGCGCGGCTGCTCAACGCCAGCCCCCCGACTGTATCGTCGTAGCTCACGCTTGCGGCGAATCCACAGTTTCGCAGCATGGTCTTCAACTGCTTGAATGATTTGATGTTTATGTGAACTTGCTCATAGAAGAGTTGGTCAACACCGCGCTCGATTCCCTCGAAACCGGTAAAGACCCGCCGATAAAATTTGTAGACCCGCTGCAGCAGGCTTTGGTCCGTGTCGTTGGCGATCGCCAAGCCGTTCGGCGTATGTATGAGCAGAACGCCGCCGTCAGCCAGAAGCCGATAAGCTTTCCGGAACAGAGGGGCCAGTTCGCGATCCGACAAATGTTCGCTAACATCGTTCAGAGTGATGGCGTCAAACTTTTCATCTTCGGCAAGTTCCGCCACATCCGCGCAAAGGAACTTGGCTTCAATGCCGTTTTTTTCCGCCGCACTTCGGGCCACTTCAATGGCACTTGTGGAGAAATCCACACCCATGCAATCGTACCCTTCCGTCGCCAAGGCCAAGGCAAAATCGCCGCTTCCGCAGCCGACGTCGAGAACCCGGCCCCGTTCCAAATTGTCGCGCAGATATAGATAGGAGTATCGACTGAAAATGGTAATGGGGAATTTCCCGGCAACCATTTCGTGGATGGCATGGCCGCGCAAAATCGCCTCGTAGCCTGAGTCGTACAAATCCTTGACGTCGTTTGAATCCAGGCAGCCACAATAAAGGCCAAATCCCCTGTTGAGGTCGATGGATCCTTTCGGCTGGCCTTCCCTTTCCAAATAAGCTGCGACTTGGCCGCGGCTGAAATATGGCCCGGTCTGCCCCCCCTCGCCCGCCAGTTTTTCAAACACCATCAAGTGTTGAATGGCGGACGGCACGTATCGGCCCTCCGAAAACGCCATCAACAGATACTCAAGTAGCCAATCCAGCATGATGGACAGGAAATCCCGCAACCCTTGCGGCAAGAATGCCGGACTGGCGCGTCGGAAGTAGTTGAAACAGGCAGCGGAATGACTCTCCAGGCGAAGGCCGTGCCGCGCCATCAAGGCCTGCCAAGCCCCGAAAGTCAGGCTGAAAACGTGCGGTGCCCGTAACATAGCCACTTCATTCGTCGGCTCGAGCAGCACCAACTTACCGCCGTCCTTCAAGATTCGGGCGATCTCGGAAATGGCGGCGTGCTTTTGCTCGTCAGGCACGTGGCCCAGCACGGTGATCGAAGTGACAATGTCGAAGCACCCGTCGCCGAATGGCGCCGAAGTGACAGAGCCTTCGTTGGCCTTGAAACCACGTTTTCCGCAGTCCGCGACTGCCTCGCCGGACAACTCCAGGCCCTGGACATGGGCGCCAAATCGGTCCCGAAAATAGGCGAGCCAACGGCCGCGCCCACACCCCACATCAAGCAACTCTTGCCCGTCAAGCCCCGGCGCCGATTTCCTCGCCCAGCGCCCCAGCATGAACTTCTGAGTGACATCAAAAAACTTGTTGAAATAGCGTGGTTTGCCCGGAAAGGCCGCAGCGTCGAGGGCGTCGTCGGTCTGCCCATGGACCGTCTTCCAGTAAGCTTCGTAGCCTGAATTATCGCCGCTGATGTTCATCACAAACCGCTGCTAGGATCACGTATTCTATTTAGCCTGAATTGCCGCGCCGGACACCTTCTCTCTTACGATCTCAGTAATATCAATAAAGCTGTAGAGATCGCTCTCGCGGGGATGCGCGAAAACCCGATCGTCCAATAGCGGCAATCCGGCGTCAAAATACAGGTTGAGAACTAACCGGAAGGTGTTGACGGGCGTGATCCCCGGGTAGAGACCAGTATCTTCCACGCCCGGCAGGTAATAGGCGTTCAGAATTTCCGACTTTTGCTTGAGCTGCGCCGGGCTCGCCTGTCTCCAATCGAACGCCGGGGGGTCGGCCTTGTATTCCGGTGGGAATGGGCCTTCGTCCGCCTGCAGGATAATAATTGGCGGTGCTTCTGAGTGGCTCAACAAATGATCGATCAGATCGAGAATCTGGTTGTTGGAATAGCCCACCTGGTCAATGTAATTCCTCGTCGGGTTCCGCGCCGCCGATTCCGCCTCGGTCATGCAACTACCGTCCTCGCGAAATACAAACGGGTCATGGGGCAATAAGAAATGGGCAAAAACAAATTTCGGCCCCTCTTCGTTAGAACTCCTTTCGAGGCGATCAAACTTATCCGGCACCTGCACACACTGAAAGTCATGGCGGTTGAAATATTGCACGCCATACCTCCGGCCCAGGGACGGTATTAATGTATTGGAGACAAAGGCCTGGGCGAATTCATTGAGGGGGCCTGATTGGAAGCTTTCGTCGGCCAACGGATTGATGCGGCTGCCCTCCCACCAGGAACCAAGGTGCAGATAACTGTACCCAAGCGGCCTGAGCGAGTGAAATAAACGGAAATCCGCCATCAGTTCATAAAATGCATGCCAGTCGCCGCTCACGCCGACGAGCCCGGACAACCCGTCCAAGTAACCCATGTTAAGGGACGAAGCGAGGGACTGACCGGTCTTCAAGTAGTTTGAATTGCTCTTGTCCGCCACGTAGAAGCCCCGGTCGGCAAGCGCATTAAGAAAGGAGGCGTTATCAAAGCCGTACTCCTTTTCGAGCGTCCGGGCGCTGCCGTAGCGGTCGAAGATAAGATAATAGATGCTGGGTGAAGCCTCGGACGCTGTAAGTGCCGTTTGGTCCAGATCATCCCCCCATAGGTCCTTGGGCAAATCCGGGCGGTTCATGGCACCGTGCCGGAGGATTGTTGCAACGGGTAAAATCACGATAACCAGAGCCACAACGTTCAGCACTTTGTTCGCGGTCTCGAATGACGATCGTCGAAGTGCCAGTAGCAATAGAACTACAGCCAATACGGCGAAAAAATAGCGGTGCTTTAACCAGGGCGTCTCATTTATGAAAGAGACAAGAAAACCGTGAAACAGCACGAACGCTAAAATCACGCTCGCAAGAACGGCGGCTTTTTGCAGGTTCGGCGTAAACAGACGGCAAAAAACAAATACAGCGGCGGCAATGGCCAGCATGGCGGCCAGGACCGGCCAAGCATCGCCAAAGCGCACCTCATCCACCGCCTCGGCATAAAGCGAGAGCACCGGATAAATGGCGATCAGGAAGGGATGGATATACTTGTACGATCCCTTCATGAGCGGCGTTCAAATTGCACAAGCAAGCGCCCGCTTTGCGAAACAACTTTGCTAGCTATTATATTGCCCCGCGCCTCGACAAGAGACTGAAAATGTTCGGGTGTGTATGACGTGAATATATCCTTGCGATAACGGAGGAGTTCTTGAACCATGGGGTCGGCCTTGGGCACGAACTCGATCACGCCGGTTGGCGCAAGACCGATCAACCAATCGACGAGGCGATCAAGAGGCACGTTTCCGGCAATGGCCAGGTGATGCACGAAGGCCAGCGCCAAAACGCCATCCGCCGTCGCCCTGCCCGAGAGCCCCGCCCTTTCCGCCTGGGCCCAGCCCTGGTCCGGCGATGGGTTTGTGGCGTCCAAATAAAGTGTCTGTAGAGGCATTTTCTCTTCGGCCGCGCGGGCAAATCCCAGTTCCAGCGCCCCCTGATCGCTGTCAAAACCCACTGCGTACCCGGCGCCATTTTCAATTGCAGCCACGGAAAAATCACCCGTGTTACACCCCAAATCCCACAGCAAATCAGGCTTCACGTCGGCGGCGTAATCGGCAACAAATTCTCTTTTGGCGTGGGCTTCATTCGAGCTGTAGGAATTGTCGCCCGCATAATCCCGCCACACGGTCTTGCCGGTGTCGGCAGGCTCAAGTCCTGCTATCCAATTTCTTAACCCTTCAAGCATGCCTTGAAAGGCGGCGCGGGGTAGCTTGGCCTTATTGATATCCGCGCCACCGCCTGTCGAAGAGTTGCCTTGGCCGCCGCGCTGCAAGGCACTTTGAAGCACGACATGGGTAAATACTTTCCAGGATAACTTGTGACGCCATTTCAGCATCCGCCGCAGATCGTCCGTGGCGATGCCCTCCTGGCGGCCGCGATACCAGGCATTATGGGTTACGCCCAAGCACGCGCGCAGCAATAGCGGATTCAAAAACTGTTCGCAGAATTGCCGATGCGCGGCCCAAATCTCGCCCTCCCGGTAGCGAACCAGGGAAAGCCTGTCTATGAACAACGGATTGGCGCCCTGGAACTGGATGTTGTAGGCCGAGGCATCGGACAAAGCGATGCCGTGGTTCAGTGCTTCCAGCTGAATGTCCAGATGGCGCAGCGCCGCCGCCTTTAGGGCCGGAAAGGACCATTCGTAAGGATACGATATGAACGGAAGGCAGGGATGCTCTAAAACACAATGGGTACCGGCTGCCGCTTCACCCAACAGGTCCGGATCGACCTTGTCGGCCCCAACCATCCAACCCTTGTCCACCAGCCTGGCAACAAGGCCGGTGCTCTCCACATAGTCGAAATCGTCAGCCGCCGGCGCGTACACGGCGCGGAAAATTCGTCCATCAATTTTGAAAACCCTTCCGCCGGGGTCACGAAACGACCCGGGGTCGGCAACGCCGCCGCTCATCGGCCGTCTTTCTCCGGCCCTTCCTGTCCGCCAGGATCGGCGGCATCGGAGCCCGAGGACGCACTCGTGAAAAAGGCTTTGAGTTTGACCCAATACAGACGGCCGACAACCATGGCGCCGGCAATTCCGCCCAAGAGCAATTGCAACAGCATACTGCCCATACCCGGATCGATATAGGCATGGGCGGGCGAGGAAGCCGCCATGGCCAAACCCAGGAGCCCCATAAACAATTTTATTCGCGCCATACCCATCTACTCTATATCAGCCTTACCAACACCGTCTCGTAACACAAAATGCCCCCCTGCGATAACTGAAGTTGGCTGGTCGAAACTTGCCCGCTATTCCGCTATAGCCGGCCGGGCCTCTACCGCTGTCGCGCGGCGGTCATTCAGTTCCCGGAAATTTAGCCCAACACAGATGAAGAACAGGGTCATGTACTGGAAATCATACATCGCCGTATCCACCAACATCTGCACAAAGGTGCCGAAGTAAAGCAAATGCCACTCAATTGTCATGCCCTCCCGCCAATTAAGATAACTGAGCGCGCCGATGAGGAACAGGAAGGCGAGCATGCCAAACAGACCATAAAACATCCAAAGGCGGAGCCATTCATTATGGGGTAGCGAAAACACCAGAACATGTGGGAAGGCATTATCCGACGGCTTGACAATTGGCACGCCAAGAATGGGCGCTACAGAGATCCGCGCGATTCCGCCCTCCATGTTGATCAAACGGCGTACTAATCCGGATTCCTTAACACCCACGTTAATTGCCAGGGCAATGAACCGGCTGGTCAAGCGAAATCCGAGATCGGATTGGGAGATCGCGCCCGTCGCCGTAAAGACAACCAGAAACAAAGCCACGAGCTGCGGCAGCCGCTCCCGGCGCACGCGCATGCCGTTGGAAGAAAACCAGACCGCCTTTGTCTCCCGGCAAACAACGGTAATATAAAAAATCTCGACCACCGCAACGAACGCCAAGACGCCAAGGGCTTTGCGGCTGCCACAAAATATTGTGATCGCAACTAACATTAGGGGAATCCAATAGCGGCGATTATCCCGAAATGCCCGGTAAAAAGTGAAAGTAAAGACGATCAGGATCGAACCGGTGAAAATGTTTCGCGAACTCCCCAGGCCCGGGAATTGCCATTCCAGGCCTACTCTACGAACCCACTCCCTGTCCGGCCAAAAGGGCTCCAAAAGCGCAATTCGTTCCGAACCGCTGCCGAAATAATAAAGTACGCACATCACCGTTATGGCGCCGAAGCAAAGAAACGCCACCGGACCCATAAATATCTTGTCGATCGGCTCAGTGCTGAATAATCCGATGCCCAGGGCCGAAGTAATAAAAATAACCCGATAAAAGAAATTGAAATCCGCCAAATTGAAGGCAATTCCATAACCAATGCCATTCAGATTTGCGGCCATCCAAGCCACTGACCAGATGGAAAAGAAGATGACCGCCACTTTGGGGACCCGGGCCCCCTGTGCCAGGAGAATTCCAAAATGCACGGCCAGCGCCATAACCAAGAGATCACTGATGCGAATCTGATATCCGGCCAGAGAAATGACCGGCGTTATCAACGCAACCGGTAAGACGAAACTCGGCTGGCGGATCCTGTAAAAAATCCGAAACAGGATTGGGTAGC
>CAYOOG010000087.1:0-10611 GCA_964405515.1 uncultured Alphaproteobacteria bacterium
TTTCCGACCTGACGCTTGGGGTATTGGATGACGATGCGGCGCTGCGCGCGCTCCATAAAGACGATGAAACCCATGACCGCGAATACCATGACGAAGAGGATCATGATAAATATGGTCGACAGGGCGCCTGTACGGCCCAGCTCCAAGGTACCAACCAGCGCCGAGGGCAATTCCGCGACGATACCCGACATGATGATCAAGGATATTCCGTTGCCGATGCCGCGCGCCGTGATTTGCTCGCCCAGCCACATCAGGAAAATGGTGCCTCCGACCAGCGTTATCACGGTCGTTGCGCGGAAGAAAACACCCGGCTCGATTACCGCGCTGACACCGCCGGAACCGGTCATGCCTTCAAGCCCCACGGAAATGCCGTAGCCCTGAACCACGCACAAAAGCACGGTGCCGTAGCGCGTGTATTGGTTCATTTTCTTGCGGCCGGACTCACCTTCCTTGCTCAGGGCCTCAATATGAGGCGAGACCGTCTTCATGAGCTGCATGATGATGGAGGCTGAAATGTAGGGCATGATATTGAGCGCGAAGATGGTCATGCGCTCCAGCGCCCCACCCGCGAACATATTGAACATGCCCAGAATTCCGCCTGCCTGCCGTTGGAAGACGTCCTCCAGCACTACCGGGTCGATACCCGGCAGGGGGATATAAGTGCCGAGACGAAAGACCACCAGCGCCCCAAGCGTGAACCAGATGCGGCGCTTGAGCTCCGTCGCCTTGGCGAACGCGCCCAAGTTGATGTTCGCCGCTAGTTGCTCGGCTGCTGACGACATTGTTGACCTTCTAGTGCACGTTCAGTCAAGCCTGGTCGGCTTCACTGTCCATCGCTTTTTTCTCGGATTCGGCGCCCTTGGACTGGTTGTCCGCCTTCTTGCCACCACCGTCCGCCGGTTTGTCTTCCGCCCCACCTTTTTTCGCCGCCGCCTTGGGCGATTTCTTGGCCGACCTCTTGGCCGATCTCTTGGCCGCCTTTTCCGCCTTTTGTTCCGCTGTTTTCGCCGGCGCCGCGACCGCGACCTTGCCGCCGGCGGCCTCCACGGCCTTCACCGCCGTGGCCGAGGCACCCGCTACTTCGAGGTTCAGAGCGACTTTGAGCTCGCCCTTGGCCAAGAGACGCACACCGTCGCGCGCCTTCGTGATTACGCCGGCCTCCAGTAAGGTTTCGGTATTGACCGGCTTCTTGGGGTCAAGTTTCTTGGCATCAACGGCAAGCTGCAATCGGTCGAGATTGACCACGTTGAAGCGCTTGCGGAAGATATTCTTGAAGCCACGCTTGGGCAAACGCCGGTGAATGGGCATCTGACCGCCTTCAAAACCCTTGATGGCAACACCCGAGCGCGACTTCTGGCCCTTGCTGCCGCGGCCACTGGTCGTACCGGTGCCCGATCCACTGCCCCGTCCGATACGTTTGGCATCACGGCGTGCGCCGGGCCTGTCCTGTAAATTGTTCAACTTCATTGCTCTGTTACCTTACCCGGCCGACCTACTCGCCTTCGACAACCTCAACCAAGTGGCTGACTTTCTTGATCATGCCGCGCACGGACGGCGTATCTTCCAGCGTGCGCGTGCTGTGCATTTTGTTCAGTCCCAAACCGACGAGCGTCGCCCGTTGGTCGCCGCGCCGCCGAATCGGACTACCGATCTGCTTCACGACCACGGTTTTTCCCGCTGATTTTCCTTCGGCCATGGCTTACTCCTTGGCCTCCGCCGCCTCGTCCTGAACGGCACCGCTGCTCCGCCGCCCAACGATTTCCGACACTTTCTTGCCCCGCTTGGCGGCCACCATGCGCGGTGACATCTGACCTTTCAAGGCTTCGAAGGTGGCCCGCACCATGTTGTAGGGATTCTGCGAACCTATTGATTTTGTTACTACATCGTGGACGCCCAGGGATTCGAATACGGCGCGCATGGGCCCGCCCGCGATAATCCCCGTGCCCGGAGGAGCGGCGCGCAAGACAACCTTGCCGGCACCGTAGCGGCCATAGGAATCGTGATGCAGAGTACGACCTTCGCGCAACGGCACACGCATCAGATTGCGTTTCGCCGATTCCGTGGCTTTGCGAATTGCCTCCGGCACTTCACGCGCCTTGCCGTGGCCGAAACCGGCACGACCTTTCTGGTCGCCAACCAGTACCAGGGCGGCGAAGCCGAAGCGCCGGCCGCCCTTGACGACCTTGGCCACACGGTTGATGTGAACCAGCCTTTCGACGAATTCGCTTTCCTGACGATCCAGATTATTTTGACGTGCCATGAATTCCCGCTCCGTTAAAACGCCAGTCCGCCCTCGCGGGCCGCGTCCGCCAGCGCCTTTAAGCGCCCGTGATACAAATAGCCGCCGCGGTCAAATACCACGGCATCAATACCCGCAGCTTTGCCCCGCTCTGCGATCAGCTTGCCGACGGCGCTTGCGGCCGCCTTATCGGCGCCGCTCTTCAAAGACGTCCGCAAGGATTTTTCCAGAGACGACGCGGCGGCCACGGTAACGCCCCTCCTGTCATCAATAATTTGCGCGTAAATCTGCTTGTTCGAGCGAAATACGCTCAGACGAGGACGGTCACCGCTAACCTTGGAAAAGCGGCTCCTGACCCGTGCGCGGCGACTCGCAAACTGAGATTTCTGGCGTTTCATGATCCTCTGGCCTACTTCTTCTTGCCTTCCTTGCGGAAGATATATTCGTCAACGTACTTGATGCCTTTTCCCTTATAGGGCTCAGGCTTGCGATAGCGCCGAATTTCCGAGGCCACCTGCCCGACCTGTTGGCGATCGGTGCCAGAAACCGCAATGGCCGTCGGCTTTTCACATTGAATCTGGATGCCTTCGGGAATTGGGTGGTTGATTTCGTGGCTGTAGCCCAATTGCAGAATCAGTGTTTTGCCCTGAACCGCCGCGCGATAGCCCACCCCATTGATTTCCAATTTGATCGTGAAGCCCTCGGTCACACCTTCAACGAGATTGGACACCAACGTCCGTTGCATGCCCCACATCGTGCGGGCGCGTTTTGTATCATCCCGGGGCTGTACCGAGATCAAATCGTTCTCAAGCTTGGCCACGACCTCGTCGACAAGGACCATCGAGAGCTCACCCTTGGGGCCCTTGACTTTGATATCCTGGCCCTGAAGGTCGACGGTAACGCCGCTCGGGACGGGAACTGGATGTTTGCCGGTACGGGACATGGCCGCCTAAATCCTAAAATACTGTGCAGAGCACTTCGCCGCCGACATTCGCGGCGCGAGCTTCTGAATCCGACATCACGCCCCGGGGCGTGGAGACAATGGAGATTCCGAGACCGTTCTGTGGACGTGGCAAATCTCCAACCAACGAATAAACACGACGCCCCGGCGTCGACACTTTCTTGATGTTGTGAATTACCGGTTCACCCTCGAAGTACTTGAGTTCAATGTCGATTTCCGATTTACCGCCATCGTAATCGGTTTGGGAATATCCCCGGATGTAGCCTTCTTTTTGAAGCACATCCAGCACCCGTGCGCGCAACTTCGAGGTCGGTGTCTTGACGACGCTCTTACCGGCCATCAGGCCATTGCGTATCCGGGCTAGCATATCCGCGATAGGATCGGTCACTGGCATAGGCTTTTTCCCCTTACCAACTTGACTTAACCATGCCGGGAATCTGACCGGCTAGCGCGAGTTCGCGCAATGCAATCCGGGAAATCCGGAACTTGCGGTAAACCCCCCGGGGCCGCCCGGTCAATTCACAGCGTGCGCGAACGCGCGTGGTCGACGCGTTGCGTGGAATCTCCGCCAGCTTGAGGCGCGCAGAGAACCGCTCCTCCTGGGACAGTGACTCGTCCGCCGCCATCGCTTTGAGACGCTTGCGCCGCTCATCGTATTGCTTGGAGAGGCGCACCCGCTTCTTGTTTCTTTCCACCAAACTCTTCTTCGACATTTCTTTTCCTCAATAGCCGTAAACGGCCGATATTCTATTGCTCAAACGGTACGTTAAAGCCCTTGAGCAGGGCTCTTGCGTGATCGTCTGTCTTTGCGGTTGTGCAAATGACGATATCCAAACCACGTATCGTATCGACCTTGTCGTAATCGATCTCCGGAAACACGATCTGCTCCTTGAGGCCGAGTGCGAAATTTCCATTGCCGTCGAAACTCTTGTTACTCAATCCCCGAAAGTCCCGCACACGAGGCAGAGCAACGGTCACCAGGCGATCCAGAAACTCGTACATGCGATCCCTTCTAAGCGTCACCTTGCAGCCGATATTCGTCCCTTCCCGCAATTTGTAGGACGCCACCGACTTCTTGGCTTTGTTCACGACCGGCTTCTGCCCGGCGATAAGCGTCATATCGGCTAGCGCCGCCTGAATCTTCTTTGAATCCTGCACCGCCTCGCCTACGCCCATATTGAGGACGATCTTTTCAAGTCTCGGTACAGAATTAACGTTTCCAATACCCAATTCTGTGGCCAGGGATTCACGCAAGCCTTCATCGTAGAGCTTGCGCAAACGGGGCTGTTCGCGATCAGACATCGAGCACCTCCCCGGAAGCCTTGGCAAATCGCACCTTGCGGCCGTCCTTCAAGAACTTGAACCCGACACGCGTGGCATCGCCGGTTTTCGGGTCCTGCTGGGCAATATTCGAGACGTGAATTGACGCCTCTTTCTCGATAATACCGCCGGGCTGCCCGGTGCTCGGCGCCGTATGGCGCTTGACCATATTGATGCCATGCACAACCACACGATTGTCCTTGGGCATGGCCTTTAGGACCTCACCGGTCTTGCCCTTGTCGCGACCACTGATGACGATCACTTTGTCGCCCTTCTTGATCTTCATCTTGCCAAGCTTTTTTGTCTTGCGGGTCATTACAGAACCTCCGGCGCAAGAGAGATGATCTTCATATGGTTCTTGACCCTGAGTTCCCGCGTTACCGGGCCGAAAATTCGAGTACCGATGGGCTCATTTTGATTGTTAACCAGCACCGCCGCATTGCGATCAAACCGGATTGAACTTCCGTCCGCGCGGCTCAGCGCCTTCACCGTGCGAACGATGACGGCGCGCATGATCTCGCCCTTTTTCACGCCGCCCCGGGGCTTCGCTTCCTTGACGCTGACCACAACGACATCGCCAATTCCAGCGGTCTTGCGCTTGGAACCACCGAGCACCTTGATGCACTGCACCCGGCGCGCACCTGAATTGTCGGCGACCTCGAGGTTTGTTTGCATCTGAATCATGAGCGTCTATTCCAATTCCATCTGGAAAACTGCCTTGACAACGAGTGTCTAGACGGCCTCCGAGATCACTTCCCAACATTTCGTCTTCGATAAAGGCCGGCATTCCTGAATGCGAACCTGATCTCCGACCTTGCAGCGGTTTTCCTCATCATGGGCGTGATACTTCTTCGTCTTCCGTATCACTTTCTTCATCATTGGATGGTTGAAGCGCCGTTCAACGCGGACAACGATCGTCTTGTCCGCGGCGTCGCTTACAACCACACCTCTCAGCACGCGCTTGGGCATTCCTATTCCTTCCCTCCGGCGGCCGCTGCGGACATTTCCCGCATAACCGTATTCACCCGGGCGATATCGCGGCGCACTTGGTGTTGACGCGCCGTATTTTCCAATTGACCTGTCGCTTTCTGAAAACGCAGGTTGAAGGCTTCCTTCTTCAACTGAACAAGCTGGTCGCGAAGTTCATCGCCCGTCTTGCCCCTAAAATCTGTCTTTGCCATGACTACCTCGCCGCCCCCGGCCGAATGACGAACCGAGTGTCCATTGGTAGTTTGGCGGCGGCCCGTGCAAAGGCGCCGCGGGCGATTTCCGGCGGCACTCCATCAAGCTCGAACAGGATGCGTCCCGGGGCGACACGGCACATCCAGTACTCCGGTGTGCCCTTACCCTTGCCCATGCGTACTTCCGTGGGCTTCTGGCTCACCGGCACATCCGGGAAGATACGAATCCAGACTCGTCCGGCGCGCTTGATATGCCGCGTAATAGCCCGCCTTGCGGCTTCGATCTGCCGCGCCGTAATCCGCGCCGGCGCTGCAGCCTTCAGACCATAGGCGCCAAAGTTCAGCGCCGAACCACCCTTGGTCTTGCCTTTGATCCGGCCTTTCTGGGCCTTGCGGAATTTTGTGCGCTTTGGTTGCAGCATCAGTTTACGCCTTGTCTTCTACCGTTTAGGACCGCGGACCACGCCCAACGGCGCTAAGTTGCTCATTCAACTTCTTGTCCTGGGCCATTGGGTCGTGGGCCAGTATTTCACCTTTGAAAACCCAGACCTTGACGCCGCAGGTGCCATAGGTCGTGTGCGCCGTGGCTTCGCCATAATCCAGATCGGCGCGAAGCGTATGCAAGGGCACACGCCCTTCGCGATATTGTTCGGACCGCGCAATTTCGGCACCGCCCAGGCGGCCGCCGCACTTGATGCGAATGCCCTCGGCGCCGAGCCGGACGGCTGATTGCACGGCGCGCTTCATGGCGCGGCGGAAGGCCACGCGGCGCTCCAACTGCTGGGCAATATTTTCGGCGACAAGTTTTGCATCAATTTCCGGCTTGCGGATCTCTACGATATTCAGGTGAATCTCACCGGATGAAAATTTGCTCAGCTCACGGCGCAGTTTTTCAATGTCTGCACCCTTCTTGCCGATTACTACGCCGGGCCGCGCCGTATGGATCGTCACACGGGCCTTCTTTGCCGGACGTTCAATGACTATCTTGCTGATCCCCGCACCCTTCAGCTTCTCCTCCAAATAGCCGCGGATAGCGATATCCTCGTGGAGCAGGTCCCCGTACTCTGCGTCACCGGCATACCAGCGGGAATCCCACGTGCGGTTGATTCCAAGCCGATAACCGACGGGATTTACTTTTTGGCCCATTAGGCGGCCTCCTTGCGTTCACGCACAACGATTGTGAGCTGACTGAAGGGCTTTACGATCCTGCCCATGCGGCCCCTGGCTCGAGCACGGAACCTTTTCATGACCAGATTCTTGCCGACATGCGCCTCGGCCACATAAAGCTGGTCCACATCGAGTTGATGGTTGTTTTCGGCATTGGCGATGGCCGATTCCAATACTTTCTTCACGTCCTGCGCGATGCGGCGGCGTGAGAAAGAAAGTTCCGACAATGCCGCTTCCACGTTCTTGCCACGGATCGCCGCCGCCACCAGGTTCAACTTCTGGGGGCTGATGCGGATCATCCGCCCAACAGCCTGGGCTTCGTTTTCACCGAGCCTGCGTGGTGTAGCTTTCTTGCCCATCTTACCTAGATCCTCTTGACCTTCCGGTCGGCTGAGTGGCCGAAGAAAATACGGGTCGGAGAAAACTCACCGAACTTGTGACCGACCATTTCTTCGTTGACCAGAACCGGTACGAACTTGCGGCCGTTGTATACGCCAAAGGTCAGCCCAACGAACTGGGGCAAAATCGTCGACCGGCGCGACCAGATCTTGATTACGTCCTTGCGCCCGGACGCGCGCGCATTCTCGGCTTTCTTCAGCAGATAGCCATCGACGAAGGGTCCCTTCCAAACGGATCGAGCCACAGCCTCTCTCCTTACTTTCTCTTTTTGGCGGCGTGCCGCCGACGCAAAATCAGTTTGTCACTGGCCGAGTTGGAGCGTGTGCGTTTGCCCTTGGTCGGCTTGCCCCAAGGCGTGACCGGGTGGCGGCCGCCGGAGGTCCGCCCTTCGCCACCACCGTGTGGGTGATCCACCGGGTTCATGGCCACACCACGAACCGATGGCCTTTTGCCAAGCCAACGCGAACGGCCCGCCTTGCCAAGCTTGATGTTTTTGTTGTCCGGATTGGAAACGGCGCCGACCGTGGCCATGCACTCAGCCCGAACCATGCGTTGCTCGCCTGAAGACAGCCGGAGAAGGGCATAACCGGCATCGCGTCCCACCAGTTGCACGTAAGTCCCGGCGGCCCGCGCGATTTGCCCGCCCTTGCCCGGCTTCATTTCCACGTTGTGGATAATGGTGCCGATGGGAATGCTTTTCAGTGGCATGGCATTGCCGGGCTTGATATCTACCCGCTCACCGGACACAACCTTATCGCCCTCGCCAATACGTTGCGGCGCCAGAATGTATGCCTGCTCGCCGTCCTCATATTTCAGCAGCGCAATAAAAGCCGACCGATTGGGGTCATACTCCAGCCGTTCCACAGTCGCCGGGATATCGTATTTCCGCCGCTTGAAGTCGACGAGGCGGTAGCGCCTCTTGTGCCCGCCGCCACGGCGGCGCGCTGTGATACGACCGACATTGTTACGCCCACCCTTGCCGGACATGCCTTCCGTCAATTTCTTGACCGGCTTGCCCTTCCAGACGCCCGCGCGTTCGACCAGGACCAGCCCGCGCTGCCCCGGCGTTGTCGGCTTATATCTCTTCAACGCCATTGCCTAGATTCCCGTCGTAATATCAATGGACTCGCCGTCCACCAGTGTGATCATGGCTTTCTTGTAGTCGGGCCGCTTACCGGTCCGGCCACGGAACTGCTTTACCTTGCCGCGCACGCGGGTGGTATTCACGGCCTTGACCTTGACGCCGAAAATGCCTTCAACAGCTTCACGAATTTGCGGCTTGGAGGCCGTCAGCGGAACCCTGAAAGTCACCTGATTATGCTCTGAGCCCATGGTCGACTTCTCGGTAACCACCGGGCCCAAGAGGACGTCATAAAGCTTTGCGTTACTCACCTTGGCGGTCATTTCAGGCGGGCCTCCAGGCTTTCCACGGCGGCCTTGCTGAGCACCAGCGTGTCGCAGCGTAAGATGTCATAGACGTTGGCGCCTTGGCTTGGCAGAACATCAACGGCGGCCAAATTCGCTGCGGCGCGGCTAAGGCCCGCGTCCAATTCCGGACCATCCACCATGAGCACTGAATCCCAACCTTGCTTGGCCAGAAGTTTATTGAGTTCAGCCGCCTTGCCGTCCTTGAGCGCCAGACCGTCAACAACGATCAGTTTGCCTTCGGACAGTTTCGCCGACAGCGCCGTCTTTAACGCCAACTTGCGTACTTTCTTGGGCAGCTTATGCGCGTGGCTGCGCGGCACCGGACCGAAAGCGGACCCCCCGCCCTTGAACAAATTGACCTTGCGGTTGCCGTGGCGGGCGCGACCGGTTCCTTTTTGGCGGTAGATCTTGGCCGTCGATCCATTGATCTCGCCACGGGTCTTGACTTTGTGCGTTCCCTGGCGGCGCTTGGCCAACTGCCAGACGACCGCGCGGCGCAAAATGTCGCCACGCACGGGAACACCGAAAACGGACTCGTCCAAGTCGATGGTGCCGACCTTCTTCGCGGCCAGCGATGTGACGTCGGCTTTCATGGCCATTAGTCCTTATCTCCGGCTTCGACGTCCGGAGCCGTTTCGGCTTCGGGGGCTGCTTCAGCATCCGGTGCGGCTTCAACCTCAGCTTCGGGGGCTGCTTCACCATCCGGTGCGGCCTCAGCCTCAGTCTCGGGAGCTTGTTCAGCCTCCGGCGTCGCATCTGCGTCCGCGCCAGCTTCAACTTCCGGTGTGGCACCCTCTTCCACCGCTTCCTCTGCCACGGCGTCGCCGCGCAAGGCCGCCGGGAAGGGCAGGTCGTCAGACATTTTCAGCTTTACCGCGTCCTTGATCAGCACCCAGCCGCCCTTGGGGCCCGGCACGGCACCGCGAACAAGAATGAGCCCACGCTCGTTATCGGTCTCCACGACCATCAGATTCTGGCTCGTCGTTCGCTTGGCACCCAGGTGCCCGGCCATTTTCTTGCCCTTGAAGACCTTGCCCGGATCCTGGCATTGACCGGTCGAACCATGGGAACGGTGGGAAATGGAAACACCGTGACTGGCACGCAAACCGGAAAAATTATGGCGCTTCATGGCGCCGGCGAAACCCTTGCCAATACTTGTGCCGGTCACATCAACCTTTTGGCCGTTGACGAAGTGGGAGGGCACGATCTCGGACCCAACATCCAACAAGGCATCTGGCGTGACCCGGAATTCCGCAAGTTTGCGCTTTGGCTCCAACTTCACCTTGGCGAAATGGCCACGCTCCGCCTTCGACATGTTCTTGACTTTGACATCACCCACGCCCAGTTGGACCGCGTCATAGCCATGACTTTCCTGGGTGCGGCGGCCGACAACCTGACAGTTATCCACTTTCAGCACTGTAACGGGAAGGTGCATGCCATCGTCGGAGAAGACGCGCGTCATACCCATCTTTTGGGCTATGAGTCCGGTACGCATTGCCCTAACCCTGCAGCTTAATCTCGACGTCGACGCCGGCGGCCAGGTCCAGCTTCATCAAGGCGTCCACCGTTTGCGGTGTCGGGTCGATGATGTCGAGCAATCTCTTGTGGGTACGAATTTCGAACTGCTCACGCGACTTCTTGTCAATGTGCGGTGAGCGCAGCACAGTGTATTTTTCGATCTTGGTGGGCAGCGGAATCGGGCCGCGAACTTCGGCGCCGGTGCGCTTCGCCGTACTGACGATTTCACCCGTGGACTGATCGAGAACACGATGATCGAAGGCCTTGAGGCGGATCCGGATATTTTGGTTTTCCATTGAATTTACCGTCTTGGAAGATATTCTGTTTCGGACCGCCTAATTCGCTTCTTTACTCGGTGATGCTGGCGACGACGCCGGCGCCCACCGTTCGGCCACCCT
>CAYOOG010000088.1:0-10550 GCA_964405515.1 uncultured Alphaproteobacteria bacterium
TTCGATGCTCCCATTCTCCACGTAGTTTCCAACTTGCCAACAGAGACTACCGCCGACTTTTAGGCGCGGGTAAATTAGATCGATGATTTCGCGTTGTTGCCGAAGATATTCTTTTACACTTGTTCTCTTTTCATATTCTTTTCCGATATTGTACGGTGGCGACGTCACGACGAGATCAAAAATTTTCTTCTTTGGCAAGCCTTCGAGAAAATCAGCCGCATCTCCCGACCAAATTACTGAATCGTGAGATAGTGCCTTTTCAGGGCTTCAGGAGCGAGGTGGTTCGTCGGACCCGCGAGGCGATGCGTGGGGGAATTGAAGGACTTCGGAAGGCTGTTGACGCTGGCCTAATTCCTGCTTTTGTTCTCGGCTTTTTCGGCGCGCAGACAATGCAGCCGTCGAAAGAAGGCGGACTTCTCTAGCAACCTCCGCGAAGAAGTCGTCAAGCTTCGCCAACCGGGCGCGGCCCAGTTCTGTGTCCTTGTTGAAGCGCGATAGATTAACCATTGGGCAGCTTTTGAGAACGTTTACCTTAGCCGTCATGACAGGAAATATTTCAACCTCAAGACTTGATCACTTATCCTCAATGTCCGTTGTATCCCGTTTTTTCGTATAGATCCAGCAATTATAGACCTGGAGCCCATTTCTCAGCGCATCTCAGCGTAACAGGTACAAATCGCTTTCTTCCTCCCCCTACCCGCCCACGTACCTCTTCACGGCGCGCTCCCTCATCCGCCTTTGCACGACGGCGCTGACCGGGGCGAGCACGAAGCCCTCGGCCTCGATCTCCTCGACCCAGACCTCGAGGGCCTCCAATGTGCGCTTGTGGGGGTGGCCGATGGCGATGGCGCTGCCGTTGCGCTTGGCCACCCGGCGCAGCAGCACAAGCTGGCTGGCGATGTTCTCGGCGCTGATTTCGTTGTCGATGAAAATGTCCCGCGAGGCCTCCGGCAGGCCGACGTCCTCGGCCACCTCGTCGGCCACGCTCTCGGGCGTGGTGCGTGAATCCAGGAAAAGCAGGCCGCGGGTCTTGAGCTCGCGCAGCACCTTGGTCATCATCACCGGGTCGGCGGTAAAGCGGCTGCCCATGTGGTTGTTGACCCCCACATAGCCCTGAAAACGGTTGAGGTTCCAATTCAGGCGGCGGCGCAGCTCCCGGTCGCTGAGCGTCACGGTAAGCGCATTCGGCCCGGTGTCATGGTTGGCGGCGTTCTTCGGCTCCATGGGCAGGTGCACCATGACCTCGTGGCCGTTGGCGCGGGCGCGGGCAACCAGCGGCGCCAGGTTCTTGGCATAGGGCAGGAAGGCAAAGGTCAGCGGCGCCTTCATGGTCAGCGCCCGGCGCGTGTTGACCCGGTTGACCCCGGCGTCGTCGAGCACGATGGCGACCAGCGTGGCGTCTTTCTTCTGGGCCTTGGGCGCGGCGGCGGCAAAGCGGCGCCAGGCCGGGGCCGGCTGGAAGGGGCTGACCGGCGGCGTGTAGACCATGGCCGGGGGTTTTTGGGCAGGTGCAGGCTTGGATTTGGGCTTGGATTCGGGCTTCGGTATGACGGCGGCTTCTTCCTGGGCCTTGATTTTGGCATCACGCCGGGCCTCGATCCTGGCCTCTAACCGCGCCTCGAGCCGGGCCACGGCTCGGGACTTGGAGGCCGCCAAACGCCCGGCCTTGGCCTCGGCCTTCTGCCGGGCGTCGCGTTCGGCTTGCCACCGGGCCTCCAGGCGGGCGTTGAGCCGCGCTTCGGCCCGGGACCGGGAGGCGGCCAGGCGCCCGGACTTGGCCTTGTCGTGACGGGCCTGCTCGGCCGCCGCCTCGCGCGCCAGATCCTCCGGCGTCGGCTCAGGCCACCAGTGGGTGACGAGAATGCCCAGGGCAACCGCCACGGTGAGCGAATAGACCGCGCCCAAATAGGGCCTCCAGGGAAAGCGTTTGCGCCGACGTGTGGGAATCAACATGACGCCGGGGACGTTAACGGCTTCGCGGCCCTTTGCCAACGTTGCCGGCCAGATCATCGAGGATCGGGCAGTCCGGGCGCTGGTCGCCGTGGCACTTTTCCGCCAGATCGGAGAGGGTCGCGCGCATGCTTCGCAGTTCGCTGATTTTGCGGTCGATTTCCTCCACCTGGCCCAGCGCCATGGCCTTGACGTCGGCGCTGGAGCGCGCCTTGTCCTCGTAAAGGGCCAGCAGCGCGCCGCATTCCTTCACCGAAAAGCCCAGGCCCCGGGCGCGCTGGATAAAGCGCAGGTTCTGCACATCGGGCGCGGCGTAGTGGCGGTAGCCGTTGGCGGCCCGCGCCGCCGGGCGGATCAGCCCGATGGACTCGTAATAGCGGATGGTCTTGGGCGAAACGCCGGATTGCGCCGCCGCCTCGCCGATGCTCAGGCTCAGGCTCATGTCAGGCGCATGTCATGCTCTCGGGCGCCAGCGGGTGAGCAGCAGGGCGTTGCTGACCACGCTGACACTGGACAAGGCCATGGCCGCCCCGGCGAACACCGGGTTCAAGAGCCCCGCCGCCGCCACGGGCAGGCCGACAAGATTATAGATAAAGGCCCAAAAAAGGTTCTGCCGGATCTTGTTGTAGGTGGCGCGGGAGACCTCGATGGCGTCGACCAGCAACAGCGGATCGCCGCGCATCAGGGTGACGCCCGCCGTCTCCATGGCGATATCCGTGCCGCCGCCCACCGCGATGCCGACGTCCGCCGCCGCCAGCGCCGGGGCGTCGTTGATGCCGTCGCCGATCATCGCCACGGTTTGGCCGCTCTCCTGCAAGCGCTTGACTTCGGCGGCCTTGTCCTCGGGGGCCACGCCGGCCAGCACCCTGCCGATGCCGAGCGCCCGGCCCACCGCCTCGCCGACGCGCGGGTTGTCGCCGGTCATCATGATGGTGGCCAGACCGAGGGATTTAAGCGCGGCCACCGCCTCGCCCGCCGTGCCGCGCAGGGGGTCGGCCACGGCCACGTAGCCGAGAAGCGCCGAATGGGGCACTCCATCGTGTGAGGTCTCGGCCAGCCACATCACGGTCTTGCCTTGGGTCTCCAAGTCGCGCGCCGCCAAACGGTAAGGCGCGGTGTCGATGTCGCTCGCCTTCATCAGCTTGTCGTTGCCCATGGCCAGCCGGCGGCCCGCGACAACCGCCGTGATGCCCTGGCCGGTGATGCTTTGAAAGTCGCTTAAGGGATCGAGGGTGGCGTCGGCGGCCTCGGCAATGATCGCCCGGGCCAGGGGGTGCTCGCTGCCCTTTTGCGCCGCGGCGGCGAGACGCACAAGCTCGGCCTCTTCCATGTCCAGCGCCACGACGTCGGTGACCACCGGGCGGCCCTCGGTCATGGTGCCGGTCTTGTCGAAGATCACCGCGTCAACATTATGAGCCTGTTCAAGCGCCACGGCGTCCTTGATGAGGATGCCCGCCCGCGCGGCCACTCCTGTGCCGGCCATGATCGCCGTCGGCGTGGCCAGGCCCAGCGCGCAGGGACAGGCGATCACCAGCACCGAGACGCCGATCATCAGCGCCCGCTCGAAGTCGGCGCCGCCGCCCCACCAGGCCAGGAACGTCAGCGCCGCCAGGGCCAGTACGGCGGGCACGAAGACGGCGCTGATGCGGTCGGCCAGCCGCTGCACCGGGGCCTTGCTGGCCTGGGCGCCCTGGACCATCTGGATGATCCGCGACAGGGTCGTTTCGGCTCCGGTACGACTGACCTCAACGGTCAAGAGCCCGGCGCCGTTGATCGCGCCGCCGGTGACGGAGTCGCCCGGAAACCGCGGGATTGGGGCGCTTTCTCCGGTGATCAGGGCCTCGTCGACCTCGCTGCTGCCCGACCGTATTTCTCCATCCACCGGAATACGCTCGCCTGGGCGCACGAGCACCCTGTCCCCCACGGCCACGGCAATCAGCGGCACGGTCGATTCCGCGCCGTCCTCGCCCAGAAGCGTGGCGGTCTCCGGCCGCAGATCCATGAGCGCGCGGAGCGCCTGGCCGGTGCCGCGCTTGGCCCGGGCCTCGAGGAACTTGCCGAGCAGCACCAGGGTGATCAGAACGGCGGAGGCTTCGAAATAGAGCACCGCCTGGTCGCCCTGCCGCACCAACTCGTAAAGGCTGAAGAAGTAGGCCGCCGAGGTGCCCAGCGCCACCAGTTGATCCATATTGCCGCTGCGCGCCTTCAATGCGGCCCAGGCGGCGGCGTAGAAGCGCCAGCCGATGATGAACTGCACCGGGGTCGCCAGGGCCAGTTGCAGCGAGCCCGGCAGGCCGAAGCTGGCGCCGGTGAAATGCCCGACCATCATCAGCAACAGCGGAGATGCCAGCGCCGCCGAGGCGCAGAGGATAAGGAACTCGCGGCGCAGGGATTTCGCCGCCTCGGCCTCAAGGCGCGTCTGCTCGTCCAGTTCGCCGAGCAGGATTTCCGCCTTGTAGCCGGCGTCGGCAACGGCGTTGACCAATATTTCGTCCAACTCACCGTCGGCCCCGGCCTCCACGTAGGCTTGGTCGGCGGCCAGATTGACGTGCACGGCGCCGACCCCGGGCACGGCGATGAGCGCCTTTTCCACCCGCCCGGCGCAACCGGCGCAGCTCATTCCCGTGATGTGCATTGATGTGGTCATGACCCTAATATAAGGGTTCTAGTTACTGGAAGGTCAAGCATTGTCCAGAGGGTGCAAAACGCCGCTTGACCGGGGCTTCCGGCCCTGCTTTTCTCCCGCTCCCGGCGGCCCCGCCCCGGGGCTTCGGGAACCAGTGGAAGAAATCAGGCTAAGCATCTGATATGTTTATATTAATCGATAACTACGACAGCTTTACCTACAACCTGGTTCATTACCTGGGCGAGTTGGGCGCGGAGATCCGCGTCTACCGCAATGATGCCGTAACCACGGAAGCAGTTCTCGCCGAAGAACCCCAGGGGCTCATCCTCTCCCCCGGTCCCTGCGATCCGGACAAGGCCGGAATCTGCCTTGATCTGACGGAAAAAGCCGCGGGCAGCCTGCCCATCCTGGGGGTCTGCCTGGGCCACCAGGCCATCGGCCAGGCCTTCGGCGGCAAGGTGGTTCGCGCGCCCGAGGTGCGCCACGGCAAGCTCAGCAGTATCCGCCACCAGGGCGCCGGGCTGTTCGCCGGGCTGCCCGGTGACTTCAACGCCACGCGCTACCATTCCCTGGTGGTTGAGCGCGAGACCCTGCCCGCCGAATTGGAAGTCACCGCCGAAACCGACGACGGCCTGATCATGGGGCTGGCTCACCGGGTCCATCCCATCTTCGGCGTGCAATTCCATCCGGAGAGCATCGCCTCGGAACACGGCCACGGACTCTTGAACAATTTCCTCGCATTGGCGGCGGCCTGATGACGACGCCCACCTTCAAGGAATTGCTGGCGATTGTTGCCGACGGCAGTGAGCTCGACGTTGAGCAATCACGTACCGCATTTGAAATTATGATGTCGGGCGAGGCCACGCCGTCGCAACTCGGCGGGTTCCTCATGGCGCTTCGCGTGCGCGGCCCCTCGGTGGAGGAGATCACCGGCGCCGCCATGACCATGCGCGCCAAGGCCCTGACCATCACGGCGCCAGACGGCGCTATCGACACCTGCGGTACCGGAGGTGACGGGGCCGGAACCCTCAACATTTCCTCGGCCGCCGCCTTTGTCGTCGCCGCTTGCGGCGTGCCGGTGGCCAAGCACGGCAACCGCGCCATGTCGTCGAAGTCCGGCGCCGCCGACGTGCTCGCTGCGCTGGGCGTCAATGTGGAGGCCGAGGCCGATGTCGTGCAGCGCTGCCTGGACGAGGCCGGCATCTGTTTCCTGATGGCGCCACGGCACCACGGCGCCATGCGCCACGTCGGCCCGACGCGGGTGGAACTGGGCACCCGCACCATCTTCAACCTGCTGGGGCCGCTGTCCAACCCCGCCGGGGTCAAGCGGCAACTGATCGGCGTCTTTGAGCGGCAGTGGATCGAGCCCCTGGCCGAAGTGTTAGGTGAACTCGGTTCCGAAAAGGTCTGGGTGGTGCATGGCTCGGACGGCCTCGATGAGTTGACCACCACGGGTCCCAGCTTTGTCGCGGAGCTCGACCAGGGCAAAGTGCGTACTTTTGAAATCACCCCCGGCGATGCGGGGATTGAGGCTGCAACAGCCGCTGATCTCAAGGGCGGAACGGCGGCGGAAAACGCCGAAGCGCTTACGGCGGTTCTGGCAGGCGCGCCCGGTCCCTATCGCGACATAGTGCTTTTGAACGCGGCGGCGGCGCTGCTGGTGACCGACAAGGCGGATGATCTGGCCGGCGGCATGGCGATGGCGCGCGACGCCGTCGACAGCGGCGGCGCGGCGGCCAAGCTGGCACGCCTGACCGAATTGAGCCATGGCTGATATCCTGGCGGAAATTTGCGAGGTCAAGCGCATCCATGTGGCCCGCACCAAGACCGAGCGCTCCCAGGGTGAGGTGGACATTGCCGCGCGGCAGGCCCCGCCGCCCAGGGACTTTCGCCAAGGGCTCAGTGACGCCATTGCCTCCGGGCGTTACGGTTTAATCGCCGAAATCAAGAAGGCCAGCCCCAGTCAGGGGCTGATCCGCGCGGACTTCAACCCGGCGGCACTGGCCTCTGCCTATCAGGCCGGCGGCGCCAGTTGTCTATCCGTGCTCACGGACGCACCCTACTTCCAGGGCACCGACGAATTCCTCACGGCGGCCCGCACCGCCTCGGAGCTACCCGTGCTGCGCAAGGATTTCATGATCGAACCCTACCAGGTGGCGGAGGCCCGGGCCCTTGGCGCGGACTGCATTTTGGTCATCCTGGCGGCATTGGACGACGCCCTGGCTGCGGAACTTTGCGCCACGGCCGTGGAATGGAATATGTCGGTGCTCTTGGAGGTGCATAATGAAGATGAATTGGCGCGCGCCTTGAAGCTGCCCGAGGCTTCGGCCATGATCGGCATCAATAACCGCGACTTGAAGACCCTGGCGGTCGACATCGCGGTGACCGAACGACTGGCCCCCCTGGTGCCAAGTGATCGCCTGATGGTCGGCGAGAGCGGCATCGGAAACACCGACGATGCGGCCCGGCTCGCCGAGGCCGGCGTCAATTGCTTCCTGGTGGGCGAAAGCCTGATGCGCCAGGAGGACGTCACCGCCGCCACCGCGGCTCTTCTCTCCGAGGGAAAGGCAACCCCATGAGCAAGCTCAGTCACCTGGACGACGACGGCAACGCCGTCATGGTCGACGTTTCGGAAAAGGACGTTACCGAGCGCGTGGCCGTGGCCCAAGGCATCGTCACCATGGCGCCCGAGACCCTCACACTTGTGCAGGAAGGCAAAGCCAAGAAAGGCGATGTATTGGGCGTGGCGCGCCTCGCCGGGATCATGGCGGCCAAGCAGACAGCGGAACTCATTCCCTTGTGCCACCCCCTGCCCCTGGACAGCGTTATCGTCGAACTTGTCTGCGATCCCTCGCGCGACGCCGTGACCATCGAGGCCACGGTGAAAGTGCGGGCGCGCACCGGCGTTGAAATGGAGGCGCTCACGGCGGTCTCGGTGGCGGCGCTCACGGTCTACGACATGCTCAAGGCTGTGGATCGGGCCATGGTCATCGGGCCGGTGAAACTCCTGCACAAATCGGGCGGCGCCTCCGGCACTTACGATGCGGCGGGCTCATGATATCGGTGGATGAGGCGCGATCACGCATAACCGGGGCGCTCAAGGCTCTGCCCAGCGAAACCGTGGCCCTGAGCGAGGCCGTGGGCCGGGCGTTGTCCGAGGACGTTATCGCCCAGCGCACTCAGCCGCCCCATGCCATGTCAGCCATGGACGGCTACGCCGTGCGCTCGGCGGACGTGGGCGTGGTGCCGGCAAAGCTTACCGTCGTCGGCGAGGCCCCGGCGGGCGGCGCCTTTGCGGGAACACTCGAGCCCGGCCAGGCCGTGCGCATTTTCACCGGCGGGCCCCTGCCCGACGGCGCCGACGCCGTGGTCATGCAGGAGGATACCGAGGCCGAAGGCGCCACTGTTACGATCAAGCGCCCGGTGCTGCCGGATAATTTTGTGCGCCCAGCGGGCCTCGACTTCCAGGAGGGCAACATCGGTCTGCGGGCCGGGCGGCGGCTTAGCGCCCGCGACATTGGCCTTGCCGCTGCCATGGACGCGCCTTGGTTGTCGGTTCGCCGCAAACCGCGGATCGCCCTATTGGCCAACGGTGACGAACTTGTGCGCCCGGGCGATCCCGTGGGCCCCAATCAGATCATTTGTTCCAACACCGTGGCCCTCAAGGCGTTGGTCGAGGAAAACGGCGGCGTTGCCATGGATCTGGGGATAGCCGCCGACACTGCGGACTCTGTCCAAGCATTGGCGGCTGGAGCCAAGGGCTGCGATCTGCTGGTGACCGCCGGTGGAGCTTCCGTTGGCGACCACGACCTGATCCGCTCGGCGCTAGGTGATAGCGGCCTGGATCTGGATTTCTGGCGTATCGCCATGCGCCCCGGCAAGCCGCTCATTTTCGGGAGGTTGGGCGATACGCCGATGCTCGGTTTACCTGGAAATCCGACCTCGGCACTGGTCTGCGGGTTGATTTTCATGTTGCCCGCGATAAACGCCCTTCTCGGCCTTGATTGCGGTCCCCCACCTCGGCGTCAAGCGCTGTTGGGTGCGGAACAAGCGGCGAACAGCCGGCGGGAGGCCTATTTGAGGGCGAGGCTTGGCATCGACTCAAAGGGGCGCGAAGTGGCCACACCCTTCGAAATTCAGGACAGTTCGGTTCTCACTGGCATGGCCGAGGCCGATTGCCTTGTGGTCTTGCCGCCCGACGCCCCAGAGCTTAAAGCCGGAGAAATCGTTGAAATTGTGCCGTTGGGCGGGCCTGAATTCCGGTCCTGAGGCATGGCGGCTGAAATCTCCCTTGACGAACGGGGAGAACCAAACTAGAACATAGACCCGCGTTTATCTTTTGTTCTTTACGGGCGCCCGATTGGCGGTGCCGGGAAAGCGGGATGCCATGCTGACCAGGAAACAAAACGAACTCCTCACGTTCATTGCGGAAAGGCTTGCTGAGACAGGCGTTTCGCCGTCATTTGACGAGATGAAAGCGGCCCTGGGCCTTAAATCCAAGTCCGGTATTCACCGTTTGATCACGGCCCTGGAGGAACGCGGTTTTATCCGCCGATTGCCCCACCGCGCCCGCGCCATTGAGGTACTCCGCACTGCGGAATCCGCCCTTCCAGGCGGCGGTCCCGCTTTGGCAACAGAAGCTTCCGGATTCGCCCCCAATGTTATCGAAGGGGATTTCGCCGCCCCGCGCATCGGGCGCGAGATTTCAAGAAATGAAACCGAGGAAGCGGCTGAAAGCTTGGCCCTCCCCCTTCATGGCCGCATTGCCGCGGGCACGCCGATCGAAGCCCTGCAGGACAACACGCGGCAGGTTGATGTTCCGGCCTCCATTTTGGGCAATGGCGAACACTTCGCCCTTGAGGTGGCCGGCGATTCCATGATCGACGTCGGCATTTTCGATGGCGATACCGCGATTATCGAGCGTTGCCAGACCGCCGATAACGGCACCATCGTTGTGGCCCTTATCGACGATAATGAGGCGACGCTGAAACGCCTGCGCCGCAAGGGCGACACCGTGGCCTTGGAGGCTGCGAACGAAGCCTACGAGACGCGCATTTTCGGCCACGACCGGGTCAAGGTGCAGGGCCGCCTTGTGGGCTTGATGCGCCGCTACTGAGCTTTTCTGGTCGAACGATAAGGCACCCAGGGCCGGTCGCCGCGCACGCTCCGGCTTGAGACTACTCGCGTGTCCCCCTTTTCCAGCCAAAGCGCGTGAGCGCCATTTCGCCATAAATCGAAGCGATCAATAACCACAGATGCCCGGCGGCAGGCCCCACGCACAGGCACAAAACTGATCATCACATCGGCGGTTTGGCAGTCCTCGGCCATTGCTTCCGCCTTCCAAGCCAGCGAAATCACCAATCCCTCCGGCGAAATTTCCCTGCAGCCATGACTGTCACAGAGCATCCCGCTCCGCGGCCATGGTTCAGCATTTGCCAGGCCAGAGCGCCGCAACCACATTTCGCCTGCGTAACTCTTGGCCCGGCCGTGGGATATGGCCATCCCGGTGGCGCCCCGCACACCGACCATGCCGGCATCCCGGTCCACGAGAATATCCGGTGGCCGCGCCGCCACGGCCAGCGTCACCGCCACGGCCATAGGCAGCAGACCGAGCAGCCGCCAACGCTTGCTCCAAAGGCAGAGCCAGAGACCACCGAAGACCACCAGCCCCAAACTGGCGTCCGGCGCGGCCGGCACCAGGGTTACAGCACCGGGCCACCGGGCCACTTCGGCGGCGATCCCGAGCACGGCTTCTATACCCCAGCCGACGGCGGTTAGCGCCGGGCCTTCAAGGCCCAAGGGCATGAGGACCAGCATGTGGATGGCCTGAGCGAGGGCATGCGCCCCCTGCCCACCCAACGAGAGAGCCAAGGCTACCACCAAGAGTGCTCCGAGCGTCCAGGCCCAAGCGCACCCCCGGGACCCCAGCAGAGCTGACCCCAAGAGGGCCAAGACCCCGCCGTCTTGAAGTCGA
>CAYOOG010000089.1:0-10524 GCA_964405515.1 uncultured Alphaproteobacteria bacterium
ACTCATCCGACTAGAGCGGCAGCACACGACATGGTGATCCTGAAATGTAAACGACCAGTTAATTTTGTCGAGAGGAAAACTATCGGCCCCACTGGAAGAAGGAGCAAATATGCCCTTCACCCAAGCCGGAATGAGGCCGCGAAACTGACGGAATTCATGGACTTTAGAGCCTTCACCCCGATACGCCCTGGGGGTGAAATCAGCCCCCGGAAGAAGGGTCCGCCTGACCGCGAAAACGGGGGAAAGCTGTCCCGACAAGCGCAGAAAGGTGGAAATCGTGGTGTCGACCATAGAGGCCATGGAAACACGCCTTTCGACAAATTGGGGCCAAAAAAAGCAATACACTTTGGACCCATTCTAGATCGCACCGGCATCAGTGCCGGCTGCCGATTCAGGAACACGGCAGGGGCTAAACTTGGCACCAGTTAGGCCGGATTTCTCATCAGATCAACGGTCGATTTGGCCGAATGGCAGACGGCAAAAGCCATAAAATCGGCGATTTGTGAGGAAATAACCGGTTATAAATCAGTTGTTTAGGATTCCCTCTAAGGGTTGGTTGCAAAACCGCTTTTTCCCGCCCAAGGATAATGCCCGGGCCACACCGGGCCCGGCCACGGACCTCTCATTTTGTCATTTCGCAAAGGATCGCTTAAGGAATAATGGCGACGGGATGACCATGGCCGGAGCGACTCCGTCCCCTACTTCGGCTTTCGGTGATCTGTTTCAGGCTGCGGAATTCAGTACGAAGGCAACCCGGTTTTCGGCCGCCATAACTTCGTCAACACCCCGGTCTTCCTGGGGATACTGGACTGTGCTGTAGGAAATCCTGGGGTGGATTAGGGTGTTGCCGGCCTGGACCACGACGTCCTTCAGCTTATTATCCAGCCGATTAATGACCGAACCGACGTTTTCCAGCAGCGTGTAGGGCATCATAATGCAGAATTCACCGGCATCGTCCCGCATATTCGATACCAGATCGCTCTTGCGAATGGATACAGGCATCACCTCGGCGATAGCGGACTTTAGTTGATTGGCAACCTCGCCGCCGTATTCATCGAAAACCTCTTTGAAGTTTTCGGCGGTAATGAAAAGCAGAAGTCCCGTGTATTTGTAGCGCCGGGCGCCCGCTTCGTAGACCGAGAAGAAACGCAGGAACGTGTCGTGATTAATGAACCCGGTTGTGGTGTCGAGGCTTGCAACATTACGCAACTCGTCCTCAAGGTTGAGCATGCGCTTGCCGTTCTTGAGGCGCAGCCTCAGCAGTTGCGGGTTAAACGGCTTGTTCAAATAGTCATCGGCACCGGCCTGATAAGCCGACGTCAGGGCTTCGTGTTCGTGGTTAGCGGAATAGAACAGAACGTAGGTATAACGCGCCCGGTGCAGCTTTCTGATGCGGCGGCACAATTCCAAGCCGTCCAGATCTCCCAGATCGTGTTCAAGCATGACGACCCGATAAGCTTGGCGCTCCAGCTCCTCCCAGGCAGCTTCGCCCGAAAGTTCGATATGAACGATGTGCCCCCATTTCTCAAGCTTGAGCTTGACGATACGGGTAAACAACTGGTCGGTATCAACAAGAAGTATTCTCATGGGGCGCCCAAATCTTGCATCGGCTAAATTTTCCGGCCAACGGTACCCCTCGCCCGCCTGCCGCTAAACAGGCCTAGAAGTATTATAATCGGCGGCTGGATGCAAGGGCCCGGCGTCGGTTTTAGCTCTGACCCCCGCCCTAACTTCATAAAATTAAAGGAAAATTTAGGCCGGCACTGGATTATGGCAGGCTACCGTTAGGCCAATTCTCAAACTGCGGCATCAGCTTGCCCGATTTTGTGGCCTTGGCCGTGACATTGCGGCAAAGGTGCCTCGAACGCTATGCTGATCCGGCGCTCGCCAAGGAATTTGTAATCAACGGACAATGCTCTAAATGATCGCATTGATAAATCCACCGGGACTTAAGACATTTTCCGGGCTCAACATGCACACACCCAATCCGCCCATTGGGTTGGCCTATATTGCCGCCGCCCTGAAAGCGAGCGGGCGCGACTATCAAGTCATAGACGGTACCGGCGAAGCCCTGGACCGTATTGTCCCTTACCCAGGCCGCGACGACTTCCTGATGCAGGGCCTGTCGCCCGGCGAAATTGTCGAGCGCATCCGACCGGGCACCGCTGTCATCGGCATCGGTTGCATGTTCAGCACACTATGGCCGCTGGCCCGCATGGTAGCCGAGGAGGCCCGCGCCAAGTTCCCAGAGGCCCTGTTGGTGCTGGGCGGGGAGCACGGCACCGCCGTGCCGGAGCACGTCCTGCGCACCAGCCCCATCGACGTGGTTGTTATGGGCGAGGGCGAGGAAACTTTTGCTCGCCTGCTGCAGGCGGTAGACACGGGCGGAGACTTTGCCGAGGTGGACGGCATCACCTTCCTCGACAAGGGCCAACCGGTTCACAACGGGCTTTCGGCGCGCATCCGCGAGGTGGACGACATCAGACCGCCTGACTGGGACAGTTTCCCTATTGAGGATTACATCAGCCGCAATCAAATCAACGGTATCAACCTGGGCCGCTCGATCCCGATGCTGGCGACCCGCGGCTGCCCCTACCGCTGCACTTTTTGCTCCAACCCCAACATGTGGACCCAGCGTTATATTCCCCGTGACCCCAAACAGCTTGTCGACGAAATTGAGGCCAACGTTGCCAAGTACAATCTGAAGAACGTCGACTTCCAGGACTTGACGGCAATCGTGAACCGGCGTTGGGCGGTGGAATTTTGCAGCGAATTGATCTCGCGGAATCTTGGCATCACATGGCAGATGCCCAGCGGCACCCGCTGCGAGGTTTTTGATGAAGAGGTCGTGGACCTGCTTTACCGGTCCGGCTGCCGAGCCCTGGCCTTCGCGCCGGAAAGCGGCGACCCGCAAGTTCTGGCGCGCGTCGAAAAACAGGTCGATCTCGACAAGCTAATGGAAGCGGCGAGGATTGCCGTCGCCCGCGGCTTGAAGCTTTCGTGCTTTCTGGTTATCGGGTTTCCCGGTGACGCGCCGGACAACATCAGGAAATCAATGGCCCTGCTCAGGAAACTGGCCCTGCTTGGCGTGCATGACGTCTTGGTCACAAAGTTCGTGCCTTACCCGGGCTCAAGGCTGTTCAAGGAACTTCAAGCTTCGGGCAAGATCGAACTGGACGATAAATTTTTTGTCTCGCCCATGGATTTTTACAATAGCGAGGCGCCATCCTACGCCGAGGCGATATCCATGCGCCGCCTCTACTTCACAATGTTATGGATGTTCGTCAATTTCTACATCATTTCGTTCCTGCGTCGTCCGCTGCGCGTCACAAGGATTTTGACTGTGGCACTATTCACCGGCGTCGAGGAAACGCGCTACGCCAAGTGGTTTGTCGATCGCATTCGCGTGCGGCGGCGCTGGAAGAAGGCGGCACAGAACCGTGCCTGAGGGCATTCTTTCCGGGGACTCTTCCAGGCTAAAGCTTGCGGCCTTTATCTTCGTCCTCTTATTCAATGCGGTTGTCTTAGGCCATTTTCATGACCGCTTCTGGTGGGGACCGGACGACGGCGCCGATGCCCACGTGGCGGCACGCATCCTGGATGGCGAGGTTCTGAACCGCAATGTGCAGGACATTCACCCGGGCTATTCCAACTTCATGAATGCCTTGGCGCTCAAGATTTTCGGCCACGACGTCGTGAGCCTGCGCTACCCACACGTACTCGTGAATTTTCTTCAATCCTGCCTGATCTTCATTTTGGTATTGCCCCGCGGCGCGCTTTTGGCGGCGGCGGCGGCGGCAGGCGCAACCGCGGTTTCATTTATTCAATACCTCCATCCTTCGCCCCACTGGGTCTGTCTGCTCCTATTCTTTGTTATCGCCTATGTGCTTAATCGCATGGCGCCCGGCAGCCGACGGCGGCTGGAAATTCTCGGTTTCCTTTTGGTGCTCATGCTGCTGTTCCGGCAGCTTACGGGAATCTTCGTGGCCATGGGCGTGCTCTGCTTTTTACTTACCGAAAAGGCAAGCGATGCAGACGATGGGCGGCGCAACTTGGCCCGGGCGATTGTCGCCATCATGACGCTGGGGCTCGGCTGGTATCTCGCCACGCGCACCAGCCCTGGCGCCATCCTGATGTACGGCCTTTGGCCCATGGGCATTATTGCCTGTACCTGGCGGCGCGCCGAATTATCGGACGCCCAAGTAATATCCATGATCAGGCGCCTGGCGCTCGGCGGCATCGTTGCCGCTCTTCCCTTCATTCTCTACTACCTGATATGGGGCTCCGCCGCCGGGCTGTACCACGACGCCGTGACGGCGGCGCTCGCCATGTCGAGCCTGGATTTCATTTTCAAGGTCAGCTACGCCGTCGATCTGGTCATTGCGCTGCGGCAAATCGTCATCTGGGAAGGCCCGGTCATAGCTTTGAACGGCCTCTACTGGATCGCGCTACTGCTGGCCCCGCTGATGCTTGGCTACCTTGTGCTGCGCCGGGTC
Organism: uncultured Alphaproteobacteria bacterium; assembly: GCA_964405515.1. Taxonomy (GTDB): domain Bacteria; phylum Pseudomonadota; class Alphaproteobacteria; order JAPYRI01; family JAPYRI01; genus CAYOOG01. Next base: position 4,497 of record CAYOOG010000089.1, read on the forward strand.
ATTCTCGACAAGCGCATGACCGTGCATCCTCTTGCCTTTTTGGGCGTGTTCTACACCCTGGTCGCCTTGCACTTTCAGACGCCCATCTATTTCTACTTCGCCTTCGCAGCTCCCTTGGTGGGTTTCCTCTGGCTGGCCTCGGGAAGCGAGCCTTGGCGGCAAGGCGCGATGACCGCCTTTGCGGCACTGATCGTCGTCATGAGCCTTTACTTTCAGGCGGGACAACCGGCAACCCGGGGCATCGACGGCGCGCTGCGGGGCGAACGCGGCGAGCTTGCCAAGGCGGAGGGAATCGACGGCCTTAGCCTCTGGATTGAACCGGCGGATATTGAACTTTATCGGATCCTGCTTGGCCTAATCGAAGAGAACGTGACGGCAGAGGAGACAATTTTCGCCCTGCCGCAAAATTCCGAGCTCTATTTCTTGTCCGGGCGGCGCAACCCGTTTCGCTTTTACAATTCGGGCTTCGGTGTCATCAGCGAAGCGGATCTGCAGCAAGTGCTCAAAACCATCGAGAACGATCCCCCAAAACTGGTATTCTTCCGGCCTGTTGACAAGTACAACACTTCCGCCTCGGCCAGGATCATGGAAGCAGTACGTGCAAACTACGACCACCTGGCCACCCAGGGCGAGATCGAGGTCTACCGGGCACGCGAGGGGGCGGTCTGATGGCGGATTCAGGGCAAGGGTCATACAACGCGGCGGTACTGACGAAATATTTCGATGCCGTCGCGCATCGGCGCGACTTCTGGATCGAGCGCAACAGATACTTTTACGACGCCGACAACGCCTATATGCGCTTCCTGGTGCCGGAGGGCGCGCGGGTTCTTGAAATCGGCTGCGCCACCGGGCAGCTCTTGGCCGCGCTCAATCCCAAACACGGTGTCGGCCTGGACATCAGCCCCCGAATGATCGAGACGGCCAAGGCGAATTTTCCCCAGTTCGAGTTTCACGTGGGCGACGCCGAAGACCCGGACGTTTACAAAACGCTTGGCGGACCGTTTGACTATGTCATCCTGTCCGACACCATCGGCCTGTTCGGCGACTGTGAAACCGCCCTGGAAGCCCTGCGCGCAGTCTGCGACCGGGACACGCGGCTGATCGTTGCCTACTACAATCACCTTTGGGATCCGGCGTTGCGCTTTGGCGACTTGGTGGGCGAAAAAATGCCGCTGCCGGAGCCGAACTGGCTGCCCAGCGACACCATCGCGGGCCTCTTGGGACTTGCCGGGTTTGAAGTCGTGGCGCGGGAGTGGCGTATCCTGTTGCCGAAATTCCTTCTCGGCCTTGGCCCGCTGATCAATCGGACCCTGGGCGCTTTGCCGGTGATACGTAAATTCGGCCTGCGCAAATATCTTGTCGCCCGGCCGCTGTTCAATGAACCGCCCCAGCAACTTTCCGCCAGCGTCATAATCCCGTGCCGCAACGAAAGCGGCAACATCGAGCCGGCCATCGAACGCCTGCCCCGATTTGCCACGGATATGGAGATCATTTTTGTCGAGGGCCACAGCGAGGACGGCACGCTGGAGGCTTGCCAGGCGGCCCGGGAAAAATTCGCCGGCTGGGACATCAAGGTCATGGCCCAGGACGGCAAGGGCAAGGGCCAGGCCGTGCGCCAGGGATTCGCCGCCGCCCGCGGTGACGTACTGATGATATTGGACGCCGACTTGACCGTGGCGCCCGAGGATCTGCCGCGTTTTTACAAGGTCATTGCCAATGGCAGCGGCGAATTCGTCAACGGCACGCGGCTGGTCTACCCCATGGAGGACAAAGCCATGCGGTTCCTCAACATGTGCGCCAACTGGACCTTCAGCCGCCTATTCACCTACATGCTCAATCAGCGCTACACCGATACGCTATGCGGCACCAAGGTCTTGCGCCGGGAGCATTACGAAAAGATTGCCGCCAACCGGGACTACTTCGGCGACTTCGACCCCTTCGGCGACTTCGACTTGATCTTCGGCGCCGGGCGGCTGGGGCTCAGAACCGTGGAGATTCCCATCCGTTACCGCAGCCGCGCCTATGGCGAGACGCAAATTTCCCGTTTCCGCCACGGCTGGCTGCTGCTGCGCATGGTGGCCTTTGCCTTTCGCAAGCTGAAGGCGATTTAAGGTGACGGCCGGCCCCAGCCCGACCCTCGGACACCGCGAACTCTGGCGACAGAAGAAATCCCTGCGCGCGATCTACGGTGATTATTACCGCCGTATTGCCGAGCGCTGCACGCCTGGGCAAACGCTGGAAATCGGCGGCGGCTCCGGCAACTTCAAGGAATATCTCCCGGAAGCCCTGAGCATGGATGTGCAACATTTTGACTGGCTCGATCTTGTGGCCGATGCTCATCGCCTGCCATTCAGCGACGGAAGTTTCGCCAACCTGGTCATGGTCGACGCCCTGCACCACCTGGAACGGCCGGGGCTGTTCTTGCGGGAGGCGGCCCGGGTGCTGCAAGCGGGCGGGCGGATTATCATGATCGAACCGGCGATTACGCCGCTCAGTTGGCCGGTCTATAAGTTCCTGCACCCGGAGCCGGTGCGCTTGCGTGACGACCCCTTGGCGGCAGGGGAGGTGAACCCAAACCGCGACCCCTTCGACGCCAACCAAGCCATACCAACGATGCTGTTCGGCCGGCACGGCGCCCGCCTGGCAAGGGAGATACCGGAACTGGCTCTTCTGGAGCTCGCCAAATTCAGTCTTGTCTCCTTCCCACTGTCCGGTGGCTTCCGGCCCTGGACGCTGCTACCGGCGGCGGTGGCGCCCGCCGTGATCAAACTGGAGGATGCGCTTTCGCCGCTGCTGGCGCCGCTCATGGCTTTTCGCCTGTTGGCGGTGCTGGAAAGGGGAGAGGGAGACTTCTAGGCGGACTTAACGTTCCCGATATCTCTTGATTTCGCCGCGCTCCAGTCGTCCCCAATAGGAATCCAACTCGCGCTTGATGATCGGCGCCAGGATGAGCAGGCCCAGAATGTTGGGCAGGGCCTGGGCGAAATTCATGGCGTCCATGAAGCCGACAATGGATTCCAAATTCATGGCGGCGCCGATGACCACGACGACGCAGAATATAATCTTGTAGGTATTCTCCGAGCGGCGGCCCTCGCCGAACAAATAAGTCCAGCTCTTGAGGCCATAGTAGGACCAGGCGATCATGGTCGAGAAAGCGAACAACAGCACCGCCACGGACAATACGTAAGGGAACCAGGAAAAGGCGCTGGCGAAAGCGTTGGAGGTCAATTCAACACCGCTCACGCCGGGAGCGGCGCTGCTGGTAATTACAATGACCAGCGCCGTCATGGTGCAGATCACCACGGTATCGATAAAGGGCTCCAAAAGAGAGACGATGCCCTCGGTAACCGGCTCCTTGGTGCGCACGGCAGAGTGGGCGATGGCCGCGGAGCCGATACCCGCCTCGTTTGAAAAGGTGGCGCGGCGCAGGCCCTGGATGAGCACGCCGATAAAGCCGCCCGAGACACCTTCTGGACTGAAGGCGCCCATGAATATGGCGCCGAAGGCCGCCGGAATCTGATCATAATTCATGCCGATGATGATCAACGCCGCAGTCACGTACAGCACGGCCATGAAGGGCACGATCTTTTCCGTCACCCGCGCGATGCCCTTGATGCCGCCGATAATTACCGCGCCGACGATGCCGGCCAAGACCAGCCCGAACAGCCAGCCCTTATCGGCGAACCAGCTAGCCTCGCCCCCGGTGACCAAGACGAACTGCTGGAAGGCTTGATTGACCTGGAACATATTGCCGCCGCCGAAGGACGAGCCGATGCAGCAGACCGCGAAGAACACCGCCGAGGCCCGGCCGAACCCGGCCATGTTGCGCTCCGCCAGACCCTTGCTCAGATAGTACATGGGCCCGCCGGAGACCGTGCCGTCGGCGTATTCATTGCGGTACTTCACGCCGAGCGTGCATTCGGCGAACTTCAAGGACATGCCAAGAAAGCCCACCAGAATCATCCAGAAGGTCGCCCCCGGCCCGCCCAGCGAGATGGCAACAGCCACGCCGGCGATATTGCCGAGGCCCACGGTGCCCGAGAGCGCCGTTGCCAGGGCCTGAAAGTGGGAGACCTCTCCGGTGTCGTTGGGATCGGAATAATCGCCCCGCACCAGCCGGATGGCATGGCTGAAACCGCGATAGCTTATGAAGCGAAGGTAGAAGGTGAAGAAGACCGCACCCAAGCCCAACCAGATGACAACAAGTGGAAAATTCACCCCGAAAATAGGCGGCGCGTAGAAAACCACATCGGAAATGGCGTTGGCGAACGGCGCTATCGCCTGATCGATGGCCTGATCAAGGGGAAGGTCCTCGGCCAGAGCGGCGACAGGCGCCAGCAGTCCGACCAACGTACCCAGAAATACCTTCCCGCAACGCTTCATGGCCCTCTCCCCTGTCCGGTGTTGATATGCGATTGAAAAAAGGCCCCAGGCGTTCAGGGTACGATGGTCACCGGCATGGGCGCTGTCTGCGCCACCCTTGCGGCGACGCTGCCGAATAGAAGCTCGGAGAATTTCGAGCGCCCGTGACGGCCCATCACAATATGGCCGGCGCCAAATTCCTCGGCCAACTTGCAGAGCTCGGACGCTGGATGCCCATGACGGACAACCGTTTCCACGACAAGCTCCGGCCCCGTCAAGGAGTCGGCCAGAGGCTGCAGCAAGACATCCCTGGCTCTGGCGATTTCCGCCTCACGCTCGCCGTGGCGAGTTTCCAATTCCTCCGGTGTATGAAATTCGTAGGGCGACCAGTCGACCACATGAGCGAGCACCAGTTTGGCGCCTCGGGCCGCGGTTGTTTCGGCGGCAAACTTGGCCGCGCGGGTTGAGGCCTCGCTACCGTCAACAGCCACCAGCAAAACATCGGCCATGAAAGGTGCTCCCTTCGGTGTCTTCTAGCAGCACAAGTTGGCTGCGTTCAGCCGTCTGGGAATAGCACCACCCGCTCAAAACGTCAAAGCGGCCTTCTTGCCCACACCTGGGCGCTCCAGACCTTGCCCTCAAGGGCCGCCGACAAGCGCTCAATATCAGCCGCCGAGGCACCCGTACCGTTGACGGCGGCCGGTGTATTGACCGGCGCCTCGCCCTCATCCATGAACCCGCCAATCTGTTCGGCGCTATAGACCGTGCGCCCACGCACCTCGATATCTCCAAGGCCCGCCGCTTCCATGCCTCCGAGGTACTCCGCTTCGCTGATGGCCCCGGCGATACAGGCGCTGTAAAGCTGCTCAATGAGTTCCTTGTCTTCCGCCGCCCAGGCGGGCATGGCGTTCTCTTCCATGACGATATCGGAGACACGGACCCGCCCACCGGGTTTCAGCACGCGGGCAATTTCGGCAAACACGCGGGGCTTGTCCGTGGAGAGATTAATAACGCAATTGGAGATCACCCAATCGACGCTGCCCGATTCCACCGGGAGGTCTTCGATCACGCCCTTGCGAATTTCGGCGTTGGTGGCCTTGACGGCGGCGATGCTGGCTCTTGCCTTTTCGATCATCTTGTCGGTCATGTCGATGCCGATGGCGCGGCCATCCGGCCCGGCCTTCCTGGCCGCGATCAACAGGTCCAGACCGGCGCCCGAGCCCAGGTCGACCACAACGTCACCGGCGGCCACTTCGCTGAAGGCCAGCGGGTTGCCGCAGCCGAAGGACGAATCCGCTACGCCTTCGGGCAGTAGTGCAAGTTCCTCCGCCGTGTAGCCAATGTCTTCCGGGCTTGCACAGGCCAGATCGCCGCAACAGCTCCTTGCCGACGTGCGGGTCACCGCCTTGGCGTAATCGTCGGAAATCCGCTCCCGCAGCTCGTGGGTTCTATCCATTTGACCGTCTTACCGCAATCTCCTACTCCCCTCCGAAGGTGACGGGAGCGGCGGCAAATGTCCATCCCACAACTGTTGAACTCTTCGTGACCGGACCACGGTAACGGCAGCCCCGGAACTTGAGGCAAACCGCTTTTCCGCCATGCAAGAGTCGGGACTAGGGTCCGGACCCATTAACGGGATTCCCAAAACGATTTGATCATGATTCAC
>CAYOOG010000090.1:0-10469 GCA_964405515.1 uncultured Alphaproteobacteria bacterium
GGTCTACCGGCAGGACTGAGCCCTTGACGGCAGGCCCGTTTAGGTGGACGCTAAGGCCTCCTAGGGGAGCCCCAATAGGGGCTGAGAGACCACTGTGTGAGTGGGGCTGTGCCCGCCGCGACGTGGTGACCCTTTGAACCTGATCCGGATCGTGCCGGCGTAGGGAGCGGAATTTTCGGTCGCACAAAATCTAAAGTGACCAAGCCACTCTCCCCAGCCCGACGAGACACGACACCGGTGACTGTGCCGTCCCAGTCGGGACAGCCGTTGACAACGAGGTTTTAAATATGCCGACCGCCGAAGCCGCACCGAATACCGTCACCACCGGACCGATGCCCAGGTCCCGCAAGGTCCACGTGAGCGGCGCACTCCACGGTGATGTATCCGTCGCCATGCGCGAAGTGGCGCTGGAAGAAAGCGCCAACCGCCCGCCGGTGCGCATTTATGACTGCTCCGGGCCCTATACGGACTCCGGCGTCACTATCGACATCCACCAGGGGCTGGCGCCCTTGCGGCTCGATTGGATCGAAGCGCGCGGCGACGTGGAAACCTATGAGGGCCGCACGGCACGACCGGAAGACGACGGCGCGGGCAACGACAAGACAAATGGTGCGGGCGGCGCCACGCCCGTATTTACCGCAACCCGCGCGCCACGCCGCGCCAAGCACGGCAAGACGGCGACACAACTGCATTACGCGCGGGCCGGCATCATCACTCCGGAGATGGAGTATATTGCCATCCGCGAAAACCTCGGCCGCGCCGAGGCCCTTGAGGCGGCGAGCGGGGGCGAATCCTTCGGTGCCGAAATTCCGCCCTTGGTCACGCCGGAATTCGTACGCGACGAAGTGGCGCGGGGCCGCGCCATCATTCCCGCCAATATCAACCACCCGGAATCCGAGCCGATGATCATCGGCCGCAATTTCCTGGTCAAGATCAACGCCAATATCGGCAATTCGGCCGTCTCTTCCTCGATCGCCGAGGAAGTGGAGAAAATGGTCTGGGCCATTCGCTGGGGCTCCGACACGGTCATGGACCTGTCCACGGGCGACAACATCCACACCACGCGGGAATGGATCCTGCGCAACTCCCCCGTGCCGATCGGCACCGTGCCGATCTATCAGGCCCTGGAGAAAGTGAACGGCGTGGCCGAGGACCTGACCTGGGAGGTATATCGCGATACGCTTATCGAACAGGCGGAACAGGGCGTCGATTATTTCACCGTGCACGCCGGGCTGTTGCTGTCGCACATTCCGCTGACGGCGGAGCGCAAGACCGGCATTGTCTCGCGCGGCGGCTCTATTCTCGCCAAGTGGTGCCTGGCGCATAACCAGGAAAACTTCACCAACACCCACTTCCGGGAGATTTGCGAAATTCTGGCGGCTTACGATGTGGCCTTTTCTCTGGGAGACGGTTTGCGCCCGGGCTCCATCGCCGACGCCAACGACGAGGCGCAATTCGCCGAGTTGGAAGAGCTCGGCCGTCTGCGCAAGATCGCCGACGAATACGACGTGCAGGTAATAATCGAAGGCCCGGGCCACGTGCCCATGCACAAGATCAAGGAGAACATGGACCGGCAGTTGGAGGTTTGCGACGAATCCCCCTTCTATACGCTCGGTCCCTTGATTACCGACATCGCGCCCGGCTACGACCATATCACCAGCGCCGTCGGCGCCGCCATGATCGGCTGGTACGGCACGGCCATGCTTTGCTACGTCACGCCGAAGGAACACCTGGGGCTGCCCGACCGCGACGACGTGAAGGTCGGCGTTGTGACTTACAAGATCGCGGCCCACGGGGCGGACCTCGCCAAGGGCCACCCGGCCGCGCAAATCCGCGACGACGCCATATCGGACGCCCGCTTCGAGTTCCGCTGGCGCGATCAGTTCAATCTGTCACTGGATTCGGAAACAGCGGAAGCCTTCCACGATCAGACCTTGCCGGCGGAAGGCGCCAAGATTGCGCACTTCTGCTCCATGTGCGGACCCAAATTCTGCTCCATGAGGATCAGCCACGAAGTGCGCGAGTTCGCCAAGTCCGGCATGTCGGAAATGTCCGATAAGTTCCGCGACGAAGGCGGCGAGATTTACCGCAAGATCGACGCCGCGGAGTAAAGCGGCGGGAAGCCTTACCCCTTCACCGCGGTGATGGTGGCGGCGGCGACGTAGTCGTCGAAGCCGCAGCCTGGGGTGAGTTCGGCGATGACCTCGCGGCTGGCCTCGTTGACATCCACCTTGATCTCGGCGAACCCGACTTGCCGCAGCCAGGTCTCGATGTCGGCAACGAGCGCCGCGCCGCTGACGCAGCCGGCATAGGCCGCCATGTTCTCAAGCATGTCACCGGCAATGGGCTGCAAGGCCACGATGTCGGAGATGCACAGGCGGCCGCCGGGCTTCAGGACCCTAAAGGCGTCCTCGTAGACTTGCCTTTTGGCGGGCGAGAGGTTGATCACGCAGTTTGAAATCACCGTGTCCACCGTGCCGTCGGCCACGGGCAGGTGCTCGATCTCGCCGAGGCGGAACTCGACGTTATCGCGACCCGCCTTTTGGGCGTTGAGGCGCGCCTTCTCGATCATTTCGGGCGTCATGTCGACACCGATGACCCGGCCTTGTGCGCCGACCTGTTCGGCCGCCAGGAAACAGTCAAACCCGCCACCGCTGCCCAGGTCGACGACCGTCTCGCCGGGCCTCAAGGCGGCGATGGCCGTGGGGTTGCCGCAGCCAAGCCCCATGTTCGCGCCTTCGGGCACGGCCTCAAGTTCGGCCTTGGTGTAGCCGATCTTGGCGGCCACGCCGGCGCTGTCCAGGTTGTCAATATCGTAGATGCTTTCGCCCTCGGTCGTGGCGACTTCATCCGAGGCGACGTCTTCGGCGGCCTCCGGCGCGCAACAGCCCGATGCGCCGCCGTGCTTCCCGGCGATGGCGCCGTAATAGTTGCGGACGGATTTGCGGATTTTCAATGTATCGACTTGTGCCATGGGGATTTTCCTTTCTTTTTGGTTGGACTGATTGGCGATGACCGGCATTACTCCTTTGCCGCACCCTCTCCGGCAGCGGCGAAAAACCCCGAGAGGCTATCCAGCACCTGAGGCTCCACCCAGCACATGACGCTCTTGCCGCAGCGTGACATTTGAATGAGCCCGGCCCGGCGCAGCTCCTTCAGATGGTGGGAGACCGTGGACGGCACCACGCCCACGCCCTTGCCAAGATCACCCACGGACGTGCCTTCGCCGGGTGTGCAGCCGAGCTCCGCACAGCAGCATTCGGCAAGGCGCATGAAAATCTTGAGCCGATGGGGATTGGCCAGGGCCTTGAACATTTCGGCTAGCCGGTCCGGGTGATGCTTTGTACTATTCGACATATTTCGAAATATAGAACAATTGAGGCAAATGTCAAGGAGGCGCGGGTGACAAAGGACGGAGGTCCGAAGTACGGATGTTCGCTGTTACCCATCTTCCGCCCACTTGCGGGAGGTATGGAATATCCGAAGAATCTGCACCTGGTTTCCCGACACGCGGTAGGGGATGACGTAGGGCAGACCGGAAACAACCAATTCACGGGTGCCAAGAATGCGGCCCGGGCGGCCGCTTTCCGGATGATCGGCCAAACGCTGCACGGCTTCCCGCAAACGCGCCAGCACTCGGGCGGCGGCAGCCGGATCAGTTTCGCCGATGTAGTCGGCTTCTTGTTCGAGATTGGCGAGAGCCCGGCGCAGCCAGACGATTTTCATTCCGCGTACTTGGCAAATGCTCGCGCGACGTCTTCATCCGAGACGAAATCGCCGGCATCCGCCTCCGCGACAGCAGCCTCTATTTCGCCAACCTGCCAGGCGTTCAATTCCACGAAGGCGGCGATAGCTTCCCCCGCCAGAAAAGACTTGCTGCGCTTGGTACTGCGCGCCAGTGCGTCCAACTTATCCTTCAACTCGGAACCGAGCCGAACCGTCACGACCCCGCTTTCCACCATGGCCCTCACCTGATTCGAATGTAATAAATGTATACATTGTAGTGTACATAACTGGAGCTCGAGTGTAAAGGGGGCTCGGGAGGCCTCCAGGCGCCGTAACTAAAAAAGCGGCCAGAAAGTGACAATCAGCGGCAGGGAAACAACAACGATAATGATTTCCAGCGGCAGGCCCATGCGCCAATAATCGCCGAAGCCATAGCCACCGGGGCCCATCACCAGCGTGTTGTTCTGGTGTCCGATCGGCGTGAGGAAAGCGCAGGACGCGCCCACGGCCACGGCCATGAGGAAGGGGTCGGAACTTGCGTTCAGTTGCCCGGCAATGCTGATGCCGATGGGCGCCATGATCACCGCCGTCGCCGCGTTGTTCAGGATATCCGACAGGGTCATGGTGACCACCAGTACAAGACCGAGAATGAATATCGGCGAGGTGTTCTCGGCCAAGGCCAGGATCGAGGTTGTAATCAACGCCGTGCCGCCGCTGGTCTCCAACGCGCCGCCAAGCGGGATCATCGCGCCCAGGAGCACAATCACCGGCCAGTCCACGGCCTGATAGAGCCGCCGCGCCGGCAGCACATTGAAAAGCACCATGGCGGCAACCGCGACGCCGAAGGCAATGGCAATGGGCAGCCAGCCGAGCGCGGCCACGGCTATGGCTGCGGCAAAAATGCCCACGGCCAGCCCGGCCTTGCCCCCGGCGCCGAAGGTCAAGCCCCGCCCGGCCAGGGGCAACAGACCGAGCTCGGTAATAACGTCCGGCAGGTGGTCGGCCTCGCCGTGCAGCAGCAGGATATCCCCCGCCGTGACCTCAAGGGCGCGCAGCCGCCCGCGATAGGGCTTGCCGTGACGCGACACGCCCAAAAGGCTGACGCCCCAGCGGCGGCGCAGATTAAGCGACTGTACGGTGCGGTTTTCGACCCGGGAGCCGCTCGGCACCACGACTTCCGCCAACTCGAAGTGGTCGCCGCCCAGTTTGCCTGCACCGTCAACCGCGCCGGCAACCTCCAGGCTCAGGATGGTGACGAATTTATCTATGTTCTCGGGCCCACCTTCCACCACCAGCACGTCCCGCGCTTTCAATTCCTGCCACACGGCGCGGGCCATGCGCTCGCCCCGGCGCAGGATGCTGACCACAACAACATCGGTGTCCGCCGCCGCCGCCTTCAGGGCGCCGTACTTTTCCCCGTCCAGCGCGCTGCCTTCCGGAATCGCCAGTTCGGCGAGATAGTTTTCAATATCGAAAAGTTCTTCCGGTGAGTTTTGCCCGCGCACCTGTTTGGGGATCAGCCGCCAGCCGATGAGCGCGACAAACGCCACTCCGATCAGCGCCGTCGGCAGACCGACAAAAGCAAAATCGAACATGGCAAAGGGCTCGCCCGCGGCGCCGTCGCGAAAGGTTGAAATAATGATATTGGGCGGCGTGCCGATCAGCGTCACCAAACCGCCCAAGATGGTGGCGAAGGACAGCGGCATGAGCAGGATGGAGGGTGAGCGCTTTTCCTTGGCCGCCGATCTGAGCGCCGCCGGCATCAAGAGCCCCAGAGTGCCGACGTTGTTCATGAAGGCGGAGAGCACGGCGCCAAGGCAGGACAAGGCGGCAATATGCAGCGAGACCCGGTGGGCGGCGTAGGCGAGGTTCTCGGTAATCGCGTCGGTGGCGCCGGAAAGGGCGAGCGCCCGGCTCAAAATCAACACCACGGCGACGGTCACCGTGGCCGGATGGCCGAAACCGGCGAAGGCTTGCCCCCCCGGCACCACACCCAGCACAACGGCGGACAGGAGCGCCAGCATGGCCACCACGTCGTGGCGCCAGCGGCCCCAGAGGAACAGCCCGAAGGTCGCCGCCAGAATGGCAAAAACGATGATCTGTGCGGTTGTCATACTTGAGATTAATGGATTTTCGCCATGAGTTGAAACATCTCGGGCACGTTGGCAGGCGTCGTGTCACCGGAAAATTCACGGAACAGGGTCGCTACGTTGACTACAATGCGCTCGGCGCAGCCCCAGGAGCTGTAATCGCTGAGCGAGATATCCTGCGCCGCTTCTTCCAGCGGCATGCCGGAGTCGAACCGCGCCCGGGCCTCGTCCCGGATATAGACCAGATAATCGCGAAGCCGCGCCACGCCCGCCTTGTCGGTGATCGGGCCGTGGCCCGGCACAATGGTTTCCACGTCCATGTCCATGATGAGCTGGCAGGCGGCGATCCAGTTGCCCACCGGCCCCGCCCACATGATCGGATGATCGTCGATGAACAGGATATCGCCGGTGAAGACTGTACGGTCGGCGGGCACGTGCACCATGACATCGCCGTCAGAATGGGCCGGGCCGACCTCCATTAGTAATACCTGCTTATCACCGACCTTCAAATCGAGATTGCCACTGAAGGTTCTGGAGGGCGGTGTGTATTTGATGCCTTCAAAATTGAAGTCGCCAAAGCAGCTCAGGAAGAATTCGCCGGCCGGGCCCATGTTGGGTGCTTCGCGCATCAAGGCCGCTACCATCTCGGGCGGCAGACGCTGCATTTCCCCGACCGCCGCGTCGCTGGCGATAATCTCGGCGCCCTCGACCAGTTCATTGCCGAAATAATGGTCGGCGTTGCCGTGGGTATTGACCAGCGTGCCGATGTCCGCAGCCGCCGGCGCCGCCGCCCGCATGGCAGAGAGCATTTCCCCGGTGTATTCAAGATCAAACAGCGTGTCGACAAGCAGGGACTCGTCGCCGTCGACGATCAGCCCGGCGTTGCTCCAACCCCAGGAACCGTCCGGCTGCAAATAGGCGTATCCGCCGTTGCCCAGATCATGCAGTCCTTTGGTGTATTGCCAGGCGGTCATTTATCCCTCCGCTACTCCAGCTCGCCGCGGTAGTCGCAGCCCTCGGCGCAGCCGTCACGGCGCAGGGTCACGCGGGCAAGCCCCGGCACGTCCGGCTTCAGTTTGCGCCAAATCCACAGAACCATGTTTTCGAGAGTTGGATTCTCGAGTCCGTCAATTTCGTTCAAGTGATTGTGGTCCAACTCCCGCCGCACCGGGTCGATGGCCCTGTCGAGATCGGCAAAATCGATGATCCAGCCGCTTTCGGCACCGATTTCACCGCTGACCGCCACCTGGACCTGAAAAGAGTGGCCGTGAATGCGGCCACAATGATGGCCCTCGTGCACGTTGGGCAGGCTGTGCGCCGCCTCAAAGCTGAATTCCTTGTAGATTTCCATTGTGTCTTTCTAATCCAATCTAACGAATACCGAGAAGTTTATGGGTTTGCAGGCTGAGCCGCCAGCGCGGATGGGCCAGGCAATAGGCAAGCGCCGCCTCTGTATTGGCCTGCAGGTCGCTGCCGTCCATGGGCTGCAAAAAGAAATGCCGGAAGTCCAAGTGTTCGAAATCGGCGGGGGGCGCGCCATCCTGCGGATAGACCAGCTTTAATTCATCCCCGGCGTCCAACACAATACCGGCACCGGCCTTTGGGCTGACGCATATCCAGTTGACGCCTTTAGGCGCCGGCAAGGTGCCGTTGGTCTCCACCGCGACCTCAAAGCCTTCCCCGTGCAGGGCCGTCACCGCCGCCGCGTCCAACTGTAGGAGCGGCTCGCCACCGGTACAGACCACATAGCGGTGGGACTCATCCTTTGGCCAGACGGCGGCCACGGCGCGCGCCAAATCCCGGGCCTTTTCGAACTTGCCGCCACCGGGCCCGTCCGTGCCGACAAAGTCGGTGTCGCAAAACGAACATTCGGCCCCCGCCCGGTCTTCCTCGCGCCCCGACCAAAGATTGCAGCCTGCAAATCGGCAAAGCACCGCCGGGCGACCGGCCTGAGCGCCCTCCCCTTGCAGGGTGAAGTAAATTTCCTTGACCGTGTAGCTCACAAGTGCGTTTCCCGTTCAGCTTCGCCTATACCTTGAGCGCCGGGTCTTCCATCCCGGCCTCGGCGAACCCCTTGGCCCTTAACCGGCAGGAATCACAACCGCCGCAGGGCGCGCCTTCGCCCGAAGGGTCGTAGCAGCTGAAGGTCAGGCCGTAGTCCACGCCCAGCTCCAAGCCCCGCCTGATGATGTCCGCCTTGGTCAGGTCGATAAGCGGTGTGTGGATGCTCAACTCGCCACCCTCGACGCCCGCCCTGGTGGCCAGCCGCGCCATATCCTGGAATGCCTTGATGTATTCCGGCCGGCAATCCGGATAGCCGGAATAGTCGAGGGCGTTGACGCCGATAAAGATATCCCGGGCCTCCAGCACTTCGGCCCAGGCAACGGCGTACGACAGGAAGATGGTATTGCGCGCCGGCACGTAGGTCACCGGAATATCCGCCGCCATGGCCCCCTCATCACGGCCCTTGGGCACCTCGATGTCGTCGGTGAGCGCGGAGCCGCCAAAACACCGAAGATCAATGTCCATGACCTGATGCGCGGCCACGCCCAGAGCCGCCGCCACCCGCCCGGCGGCCAGCAGTTCCACGCCGTGGCGCTGGCCATAGGCGAAGGACAGGGCGTGGACGGCAAAGCCCTGGTCCCTGGCTATGGCGCCGCAGGTGGCGGAATCCAGCCCGCCGCTCAACAACACGACTGCAGGACCGGAGCCGCTCACAGCAGCTTCGCCGAAATTTCGCGCTCAGCGGCAAAGGGCGAGGCGCCCTGGCTGATTGACAACAGATCATCCACCTGATCAGCGCCATGGCTGCCGAAGCGCTCTCGCACGGCGCGCAGAAGCCAAGCCTGCGCCTGTTGATGCCGGGTTTGCGCCCGGGCGCCGCGCGCCTCCAGCCAAGCCGCGTGTTCGGTGATCTTTGCCGCCAAGTCCGCGATACCCTCACCCTTGCTGGCCGAGACCTGAAGCACACTCACCGGCCAGTCATCCGCACTACCGCTCGCCAGGTGCAGAGCCGAAGTGACATCGGCCGCCGCCCGCGCCGCCGCTTCACCCAGATCGGCCTTGGTGACGACGGCAATGTGCGGGATTTCCATGATCCCCGCCTTCATGAATTGCAGGCTGTCGCCGGACCCCGGCTGCACGCAAAAGGTGACGGTGTCGACCACATCGGCGACATCGGTCTCCGACTGGCCAACGCCCACGGTTTCAATGAGCACCAGATCGTAAACCGCGCGCATGAGAACCATGGCCGGATAGGTGAGCGCCGCGAGCCCGCCCAAGCGGTCCCGCGCCGCCATGGAACGGATAAACACCCCGTCGTCGCCGGCACGGCTGCGCACGCGGATGCGGTCGCCGAGCAAGGCCCCGCCCGTGCGCCGCGAGGAAGGGTCAACGGCGATCACGCCGACGGTCTCGCCCACGGCGCGGCGATCCTCGACCAGGGCGCCCAGAAGCGTCGACTTGCCGACGCCCGGCGGACCGGTCATGCCCACCACGTGCCCCTTTGGCTCACCCCATGCGCGGTCCAGCAAAGCCTGAACATCCGCACTGTCCGCCTGGCGTTCAATGGCGCTCAAAGCCGCCGTCACCGCCGACTTATCGCCCGAGGCGAGACCTTCAAAATCTGGCAGGGCCCTGGTCATTGTCTATTCAGTCATCCCGTTGTGTGGCCTCGATGGCGGCCTGAGCCGCGGCGAGACGCGCCACGGGCACCCGATAGGGCGAGCATGAAACGTAACCCAATCCAACTTCATGGCAAAAGCGGACCGAGGCCGGGTCGCCGCCATGTTCACCGCAAATGCCGAGGCCGAGTTCCGGGTTGGTGGCGCGGCCGCGCTCCGCCGCCAGGCGAACGAGTTCACCTACGCCGTCCCGGTCAATGGTGACGAAGGGGTCCTCGGTGAAAATACCGCTGCGCAAATAGTCCTCCATGAACATGCCGGAATCATCGCGGCTGATGCCGAAGGCCGTCTGTGTCAGGTCGTTGGTGCCGAAGCTGAAAAATGCAGCCGCCTTCGCGATCTCTCCGGCGCGCAAAGCCGCGCGGGGCAATTCGATCATTGTGCCCACCTCATAGGATACCTGATCTCCAGTTTCCTTGAAGACCTCCTGGGCCACGCCGTCTACCAGCGTCTTCAGTATCCCCAGCTCGCGCTGCGTGGCGATCAGGGGGATCATGACCTCCGGCACGGGCGGCTCGCCACCCTGATGTTTGACCTCAAGCGCCGCCTCGAAGATGGCGCGGGTCTGGGTGCGGTAAATCTCCGGGTGGGAGATACCGAGGCGGCAGCCGCGATGGCCGAGCATGGGATTACTTTCCTCAAGCGCGACTACGCGGCGCCGGATGGCCTCGGCGTCGGTTCCAATGGCCGCCACCAGCGCCGCCACGTCCTCTTCGGTCTTGGGCAGGAACTCGTGCAGGGGTGGGTCGAGCAGGCGGATGGTCACCGGCAGACCGCTCATGGTCTTGAACAAGTCGGCGAAATCCTGGCGCTGCATGGGCAGAAGCTTCTCCAGCGCGGCCTCCCGGCCTTCGCTGTCGCGGGCCAGGATCATTTCACGCACGGCGACGATGCGATCGGCCTCGAAGAACATGTGTTCGGTACGGCAAAGCCCGATGCCCTCGGCGCCAAAGGCGCGCGCCACCTCGGC
>CAYOOG010000091.1:0-10420 GCA_964405515.1 uncultured Alphaproteobacteria bacterium
TGCCCGCCAATTGGGCCACCAGACGGGCGTTGTGGGAGGCGAAATTGAAGGAGCCAAAGGCGATGGTGACGCCGGCGCTTTGCAGCCTCGCCGCGCTTTCCAGGGCGGCGGCGATACCCTCGAAGCGGTCCGGAAGATTGTCCAAGGGATTGATGATCACGGCAATGTTAGCGGCCGCCAGTTCGTCGGCCAGAAGCCAGGCTTCCTGTGCTTCCAAAAGTACCACGCGGACATCGTAGTCCCGAGCCAGCCTCAGTGCCTGGCGGATGTCGGCGACACGGTTGAGGTGGAGGAGCAGGGGCATCTCTCCCTTGAGCACCGGGATCAGGGCTTCCAGGTCAACGCGTCCGAGGCTGTAAGGCCGGTGCCGCCCGGCCTGATATCCCTCGCGGTTGGCGTCGAAGTCGCGGGCGTCGTCAAGCGCCTCCCTGAGCGCCAGCCAGACGGCGGCGCGCGAGCCCCCGGCGATCTCGGCGCCTTCCTCGCCGACCTCGACCAGCATGGCGGCGCGCGGTTTGGCTACGGTATCCTCGCCGCCACCCAGGTGCAGCACCGCGCCCTGGCCGGCGAACAGGCTATGGCTTGCCTCAGGCAAAGTGAGCACGCGGGTCACGCCCTCGATTCTGGTCACCGGAATCAGGGTGGAGTTGGGATTAACGGCGACGCTCACGTCAAATCCGGGGCCGAAGGCGGCTTCAGGCCCGTGGAAATCCACGGTCTCTTTGACCATGCCGATTTCCACCAGCCCGATAGAGGTAAAGGCGCTGAACAGGCCGGGGGTGACCACCTTGCCGCTGGCATCAATGACAGTAGCGTCCTCGGGGATATCGATGTCGGCCCCGACTTCGCTGATGCGTCCATTCTCCACCAGCACCGTGGCCTGCTTGAGGGTGCCGGCGCTGGTCATGGTGTGCACCGTGCCGCCGGTGATGGCGATGGTCTCGGCGCTGGAAGCTCCCGCCGCCGTCAGCCACAAGGCGACCATGCCGAGCCATGCGAGTTTCCGTGTCATCGGCTTGCTCCCGCCAACTCTTGGCCGAGCTCGAAATCGCTCATCGGCTGCCGCGCCGGATCGTTGCGGTCGTAAACCCGGGCGCCGTCGACATAGACCGTTTCGGCGAGGCTGTAGACGCTGAAGGGATCGTTACTCCAGATCACCAGATCGGCGTTCTTGCCCGCCGCGAGCGAGCCTGTGAGGTGGTCAATACCGAGCGCCTTGGCGGGGTTCAGGGTCAGCCAGATCATGGCCTCGGCCCGGGTGATGTTCAGACCAGCGCGGTTGCCGTCGGCCATGGCTTTGGCGGCTTCTTGGTTGAGACGCTGGATGCCAACTTCGGAATCGGAATGGACGATTGCGCAGGCTCCGGCGCCGTGCACGAACGGCACGTTTTCACGTATGCCGTCGTAAGCCTCAATTTTGAAGCCCCACCAGTCAGCCCACATGGCCGCGCAGACGCCATTGTCGGCCAGCAGGTCAGCGATCTTGTATGCCTCCACGGCGTGGTGAAAGGCGGTGACCCGGTAACCGAACTCCTTGGCGAGATCGATCATCACGGCCATTTCATCGGCCCGATAGCAATGGTTGTGGACAAGGATGTCGCCGTCAAGCACGCCGGCCAGGGTATCCAGTTCCAAGTCGCGCGCCGGCGCCTTTGTTTTCGGCTTGCGTTTGACGTCGCGGTAATAGGCCCGCCAGGCACGGCGGTACTCGGCGGCCTTGGCCCAGGCGGCGCGGTAGCCGGCGACGTTGCCCATGCGCGTGTATGGCGCGCGCTGCTTTCGGCCATGGACCCGCTTCGGGTTCTCGCCGCAGGCCATCTTGAGGCCATAGGGGGCACCCGGGAACTTCATGCCCTGGACCGTACGCGAAGGCACGTTCTTCAAGGTCACGCTACGACCGCCGAACAGGTTGGCCGAGCCGGGAAGGATTTGCAGCGCCGTCACGCCGCCGGCCAGCGCCCGGGCGAACCCCGGATCCTGCAGCCAGACGCTGTGCTCGGCCCAGACCTCCGCCGAGACCGGGTCCACCATTTCGTTGCCGTCTTTGTGCGCCGCGACTGATGGTGAGGGGTAGACGCCGAGGTGCGAATGCACGTCAATGATGCCCGGCGTCAGCCACTTGCCCGTGGCGTCGATGATTCTAGCGTCCTCGGGGAGTGGGATACCACTGCCGAGCGCCGTTATCTTGCCCGCGCTAAGCACAATGGTGCCGTTGTCGATGCGCCGGCCATCGCCGGTCAGGATTGTGGCGCCGATGATGGCCGTAACATCCGAGGCCAAGGGCCGGTACGTGCTGGGGTAGGGGTCGGATTGGAATGTGACCGGGCCGGGTTTAGTGCCAGCGTCTGTCGGGAGCACGCCGCCACAGCCCGACAGCGTGACCACCATCGAAATAGCCATCCACAACGCCGTATTCGGCGCTTGCCGTGTCATAACCGTGTCCCCCGCTTAAGGCGCTCCCTAGGGCGACCATAGCAGAGGCGGTGGCTGCCAGCCACGGCATTTCCAGGGGCGAACATGAACGGCGGATGAACGGGTCGGTCAGGGGCCGTTCACGACGGCTCGGTTATAGCTATACTCGGGTCAGAGCATTATCCGACCAACTGGAGAACCCAATGAGTATTTCGACAGAGCTGCAGGACCACGAAATTCGGACGAAGAGCCCGGCGATTGCCAAATTCACCCGATTTGCCGCCAAGGCCGTGACCTTATCCGTCATGGCGGTTTACCTGACCGGCTGCGCTGGTGACGACGCGCAAAATCAGAATGCCGGCGCCCTGTTGGGCGGCATTTTCGGCGCCCTTTTGGGCTCCACCATCGGCAAGGGCTCGGGCAAGGACGTCGCCATTGCCGCGGGCGCCATTATTGGCAGCGCGGTTGGCAGCGAAATCGGCAGGTCCATGGACAAACAGGACCGCTTGGAGCACGCCCGGGCGACCAATGAATCCCTCGGCGGCCCGGTCGGCGAGACAATTGTCTGGACTAACCCGGAATCCGGTAACAGCGGCGCCGTGACGTCGATGCGCGAAGGCACGGCCACTTCGGGAAGTTATTGCCGCGAATACCGCCAGGAAGTGACCATCGGCGGTCAAACGGAAGAGGCTTACGGCACCGCGTGCCGGCAGCCCGACGGAAGTTGGAAGGTGGTCGACGGTTAAGCCTGTTTAGTCCGCTCGCACCAGGCGATCGGATTGCCTTCCAGGGATCCTTAGAGCCCTGCAGCCTCGGGATCCCAGTACCCCTGCGGCCCGCCTATTTCACCAGCATGAAAATGGGTAAGCCGCGGGGGTGCTTTTTTGGATTGCCGCTGCCTCCTGCTCCCCCGGCGGCTGATGCCTCCTATTATTGAATCACGCGCTTACGCGCTGGGCACATCCACCCCAAGGCCGCCCTGGCGCTCAACGGGTGGATGGGAAGGGGGAGCGGAAGGCGGCGGCAACAATAATTAGATGGGAAGGCTGATCACCGCTCGAAGCCCGCCCAGGGGCGAGCGTTCCAGGCTGAATTCGGCGTCGTAGAGCGCGGCGATGTCGCGCACGATATCAAGCCCCAGGCCGGTGCCGGGGACGCTTTCATCCAGGCGCAGGCCGCGTTGGGGAAGCCGTTTCCGTTCAGCATCCGGCATGCCGGGGCCGTCGTCGTCAAAGCAAAGCACCAGCCGCCCGTCTTCCTGGCGCCCCTCGAAGCGGACCTCTTTTTTTGCCCACTTACAGCCGTTGTCCATGAGGTTGCCGAGCATTTCTTCCAAATCCTGGCGCTCGCCGCGAAATACCAGGCCTTCGGGGCAGTCGATATGAATGGCCGGGCCTTTGTCGGTGTGTATGCGCTCGAGCGTGCGGGCCAGATCGCGGGCGACAGGGGCAACTTCGGCCCGCGCGCCAAGCACGCCGCCCGTCGCCGCCGTGCGCGCGCGCACCAGATAATAGTCCACCTGGCGGCGCATCAACCCGGCCTGGCGGGTGACAAGCGGCCCCAGCTCCTCCTTGGGTGCGGCGGCCTCGTTGGTCAGTACGGAAAGCGGAGTCTTCAGCGCGTGAGCGAGATTTCCCACGTGGGTGCGGGCGCGCTCGACGATCTCGGCGTTGTGCTCCAACAGCACGTTAAGTTCGTCCGCGAGGGGGGTTATTTCCGCCGGGAATTCGCCTTCCAGGCGCTCGGCCTCGCCCGATCGAATGTCCGCCAGGGCCTTGCGAATGTGGCCCAGGGGCCGAAGGCCAAAGCGCACCTGAAACAACACCGCGCCGACCAGCCCCAACAGCAATACGCCCAAGGACCATGACAAAGTGCGGTTGAAACGCTGGATGTCCTGGCGGCTGGCCTGCCGGTCCCCGGCCACTTCGAATATGTAGGCATCCTCGGAGTCCGGCAGCACGATGATGCGCCCGACGATACGCAGGCGCTGATCATCGGGCCCCCTTGCGTTGTCGCGGCTCAATCCGCCGTCGGCCTTGCCGGGCCGGGGCGGTAATTCCTGGTCCCAAAGGGAGCGCGAGCGCAGCAGCACGCCGTCGCGCCCGCTGATCTGCCAGTACCAGCCGGAAAAGGGTTTCTCAAAACGCGGCTCGCCGATCACCGCGCCCATATGCAAGGCCCCGTCGGCGTCAACCTCGACCACGGCGATCACGGCATCCAGGAGCACGGCCAGACTGGCGTCAAAATTGTCCTCCACATGCTGGCTGAAAATGGATGACAACATAAAGCCGCCGGCGGCCAAGGCGGCGATGCTCCAAATCGCGGCACCCGCCACCAGCCGAAAGGCGAGGGAGTTAGCTTTCATCTTCGGGCAGCGCAAGGCAATAGCCGAGACCACGCACCGTCTGAATGATATTTATGCCCAGTTTCTTGCGCAGGCGGCCGACAAAAACCTCGATGGTGTTGGAATCCCGGTCAAAGTCCTGGTCGTACAGGTGTTCGACCAGTTCCGTGCGCGAGACAACACGGCCCTGGTGCGCGGTTAAATAGGCAAGCAGGCGGTATTCGAGCGCGGTCAGGGTAATCGGATTGCCGTCCACGGTGACACGGGCGGCGCGGGCGTCAAGGCGCAGAGGCCCGCATTCCAGAATATCGGTGGTATGCCCGGCGGCGCGGCGCAACAAGGCGCGAAGCCTCGCCAGCACTTCTTCCATATAAAAGGGTTTGGACACGTAATCATCGGCCCCGGCATCGAAACCGGCGACTTTCTCGCTCCACTGGTCGCGGGCGGTAAGAATCAACACCGGCATGGTGCGGCCAGCCTTGCGCCAGCGCTCCAGGACCGAAATTCCATCAAGCTCCGGCAGGCCCAAATCAAGCACAACGCCGTCGTAGGTTTCCGTATCGCCAAGGAAATGGCCTTCAACACCGTCGTGGGCCAGATCGACGGCGTAACCGGCCTCCTTCAGCGCCCCTTCCATTTGGCGCGAGAGATCGGGGTCGTCTTCGACCACTAGCAGACGCATCAGCGTGTGGGCGCTTGCGCGCCCCCTCCCGTTGGCCCGGGGCCGCCGCGCACACCGAGCACACGGCCCGTCCCGGCGTCGACCTCCAGCACACTCACGCGGTCGTCGGGTGAGCGCACTTTGAGCTCGTACCACGGCGCCCACTGCTCCCGTTGCGAGCGGTGCAGTCTGGCATCCAGCAGGGTGCCGGGGTGGTCGCCCCGCACCCGGCTCAAGATATCGCTCAAGGGCATGACTTCACCGGCGCTGACTGCGTCCCGTGCGCTGTCATGATCGCCCGCGCCGCGCCGGCTGTTCCTGATCTGCCACGATCCGTCCGGACGGCGGCAGGCGATGCCGAGCGCCTCTTGCTTTTCGCCGCCCATTTCCACGGTCGAAGTATAGGACCGGCATTCCGGCACCTGGGCCGCCACGGGAAGGGGCGCGGCCAGGGCCAGCAAGGCGGCCAGGCAGCCGCCCAAGATCAAAGCTCGGAATTCGAGGCGCATAGCGGAATTTCTACCCCAAATAACATGAACATAGGCTGAACCTCGATTTCAGGCGGGGTTCAGGCCCAAGCTGGCAGGGTACCTTGGCATACAACCCCGTGCCAAGGGACAGCAGAAGGCCGAAGCCCATGAAACAAGCCGTAGCCGGCGCTCTTTTCGCCATTACTGGCGCCCTGCTCGCCGGGTGCACCTTGCCGGAGGGCGAGGAGGCGGGCGGCCCCGTCCATTACCTGTCGCCGTACTATTACGGCAGCTACTATTCCGACCCGTTTTACCATCCCTATTATTATCGGCCCCACGCCTACACCTATGGCGGGAGCCATGGACATCGCCACAACAACTACGGCCATCACAAGCACGATCGTCACGGCAAGGGTGGCGGCCGCGACCGCGACCACGGCAAGGGGCACGGGCATCACGGCAAGGACCATGGCGCAAAAAATGATCATGGAAAGGGCGGGCACCATGCCGACCGACATAAGGGCGGTGGCAAGAAGAATAACCACAAGGACGGATGGAATCGGAAGAAGCACGGTAAGGACAAACGCGACAAGGATAAGCGCGGCAAAAACAGCGACGCCGGAAAACGCAACGGCAAAACTCCCAACTATTCCGCTTTCGTGCCGCGTTTGCCAAAAGCAACACCGCCGCCCGTGCCTACAAAGCCCACAAGAACCAACTTTGAAGACAAAATGCGGCGCTTGAAAGCAAAGTTCCGGAGCAACCGCTGAGGGGCAAGTTTAGTCTTGGGCCAACGGCAGCACACGCTCGATCAACGCCCGGGCGAACTCGTCCATTTGTGCCACCATGGGGGTGTGGGCGGATTCTTCGAACCACACAATCTCCTTCAGCGGCGCCCTGATTTCGCTTAGGTACACCTCCGCCAGTGGCGACGGCGTGTTGTAATCATAGCGCCCGAGGAAGAAGAAAATCGGCACCTGGAAATCAAGGCCCCGTGTCCACAGGTCGACGGCCATCAGCGGGTCGTACACGTGCTCTATAGAATCACCACCCTCAAAGAAGGCGTAGACGTCCATAAGCGAGTATTCCGGCGCCGAGGCAATAATCTTCATCAGGGGCATGGGGCTGGTCTCGCCGTAAAAGGCGCCGCCCAATTTCATCAGCCACTGCCGCTGAATCATCAATTGTTCCTGGGTGTAGGGTGGCGAGCCCAGTTCCTTGAGCGCCGCGACGGCTTCCGCGTTGCCCTGTTCCTCGGCCAGTATCTGAATGCCCTGGTACGACAGTGCCTCGTTATCGGCGACACAGACCAACTGTCCGGTGCCGATATAGGCGTGGTACAGATCCGGGTATTCCAGGGCCAGGCGGATGCCCAGGTAACTGCCCCAGGAATGGCCGAGGATAAAGATGCGGTCTTGGCCGAAGCGTTCCAGGAGGTAAAGTGTTACTTCATGGGCGTCCTCGACCATGCGGTCGAGGGACATTGCCTCAAGGCCGGCCTTGCCGTTGCTGTTGTGGGTCTTTCCGGCACCGCGCTGATCCCACTGCACCACCGTGAAGTCGTCTTCCCAACCGGTCTGGAAAGCGTGGCCGACGGGCATCATGGTTGAGCCCGGCCCACCGTGCAGATACAGAAGGATTGGGTTGGTGCGGTCCTTGCCACGCACCTGAATCCACTGCTCGATGCCGCCGATGGTGACGGTCTCCAGGGTTTCGACGCCGTTGGGCGTGGTGATGCTCCGGGCCTCCGCGATGTCGCTCTGGATCACCGACCGCGCGGCGAGGGCGCCAAGCACTCCGACCACGGCCAGCGCCACCACGGGCAAAAGCAGATACTTGGCGAAAAGTTTCAGGAACCGTTTCGTGCGCTGCATGTTGGCTACCCCTTTTTGAGCGCGCAGCATTACATGCCACCGCCCGATGGTCCACAGGGGCCTAGCCGCAGTCCTCAACCAAATCCACAATAAGATCGGCCAGGGCCGGGTGGTGGCCCACTGGGGCGGTCAGGCGTACGCGCCGACCCTCCACTTCTGCGTGGTATTGGCCCACGGCCAGGTCCAGCATTTCGCGGATCTCCGCCTCATGCCCGCCGCCGCCCATGATGAAGGGCACGACGACGAGATTCCTGGCGGCGGTAAACTCGCGCCAGTCCGCCAGCCGGGGCTCCTGCTCCAAGAAGCTGCCACGGACTTTGGCGAAGTCCGCCGTGTTGCTGAGGGTTGCCACAATGTTCAAGAGCGTTTCCGCCGCGACCGGGTCGCGGGTCGTGCCGTGCCCCACCAGTAGAAGCTCGGCGCCGCCGGCCAATTCCCCCACGGCCTCTTGCGCCAGATCGGCCACGATGTCCGCCATTCCCTCGTGGGTGCCAAGGGGCCGGCAAAAGTTGAACCGCGCCGTGTCTTCGCCGCCTTCTGCCAAGGCGCGAGGCACAACGTCGCGGGCAAACGGGCCGACTCCCGCCGTGAAGGGTACGACGTAGGTGGGGCCAGGGCCGATGATGCCGGGGATATCCTTCAGGCGGGGCTCGCCATAACGGAACCCGGCCACCACCTGGGCGAATAGCTCACGCGCTCGGATTTGGGTGGCCAGGGCTTCAACAATATCCTGGGCAGGGGTTCCCTGGGCAGCGCCGTGAGCCGCCAGCACTAGGGTCGCCGACTTCCATTCTTCCCGGCTCATCGAAAGGCGGCCAAGGGGTCGGCGCCGATGACGCTGATATGGCCGAGGAGGACAGCGGCATAAAGCGCAAGGGAAAGCGCCAGCCGGCCCCAGCCGATCTCGCTGGGCACCAGGGTCTGGCGCCCGGCCAGGATGGCGGCGAAGGGCATCAGGCTGGTCGTATCCATGTGGGCGCCCACCCCCGCCCTGGCAAGGTGGCGGCGCAGGGCTTCATTTTTGAGGACGGCGAGAATTATCATCACCGCCATGGCGGCGAACAAGATCACCGTCCGGTCCTGCCCCCGATTCGCCAGATGCAGAAACACCCAGAGCAGAAGGCCGAGGCTGCCGGGATAGCGGCAGACGCGGTAAATGCCGGTGGGGGGCAAGGGGGCCGAGGGCTGGCCGTAGGGTGTTGAAAGGCGGCAGAGCACCAGGAAAACGGCAAGGGGCATGAGCAATACGGCGGCCGGGCCGGCGCCGGGCAGGGGCTCATAGAACGAGGCCCCGGCGGGCGCCCGCCAATAGGCCCATGCCAACAGCGCGAAGGCCGCTGTCGATAGCACGGAATAGACGGCATAGAACCAGACCCGTCCGAGCCTAGCCAACATGCGCTCGCGCACGGCCGGGGCCGACAGCAAGACGTGGCTGGTGATCATTATGAAAGCCGAGGCGACAAGTAGGAACATGGCAACAGTCGTGTCGGCCTATTCCGTGACCGGATTGACTCCCTCGGCCAGGTGCCGCAGCTCGTCCATATTGCGCACGTAAAGGCTCTTGCCCTTGCGCGAGACGATATCTTCCTTGACCAGCCGGCCCAATACCCGGGCCACGGTCTCCCTTGTGGTGCCGGCGCGGGAGGCGATCTGGCTTTGCGTGGGCAGGGGGTAGATCACCCATCCCCCGGGGTTCACCGGGTCTTCCGAGGAAAGCCGCAGCAATTCCAGGAACACCCGCTGGTGCGCGCCAAGGGTGGTCAAATCCATGATGCGGTCGTTGGTGATTCGAATGATGAGCGCCAGTTTGCGCATTGTGCGCATGGCCACCTGGGGATTGCTGGAGATCAATTCGGCGAAGCCCTCCGGCGACAAAGAGGCCAGGACGCAATCCTCATGGGCGACGACGCTGGCTGAGCGCGGCTCGCCGTCCACGGCGGACAATTCACCAAAATAATCGCCTTCGCGGATAGTGGCGTAGGAGACCTCGCGGCCGCTGACGGAGAAATTCACAACGCGGACGGTGCCGTGGACCACGAAAAAGACGTCCCGGCTGTCGCTGTCGCGGGCCAGAATCTGGCCGTTGGCGTCGCAGTGGTGCCAGGTGCAGCGTTTTTCCAGCGCCCGGTAGTCGTCCGTGGTCAGCCCCTCGAGAAGGGCGATATTTTCCAGATTTTCCTTGGCGACCTTGGACACCAATTGTTCTCCCGCAGGTATAGAGCGTGTTGCCAGGGCCTTGGCCCATACTGGATATGGTTATCGCAATGGCCTCCAGTTGCAACCACTGTTTTATTTTTGCCCGCGCCACAGGCACTTAGCGTCTTTTGGCCGATAGTAAGCGCCACATCAACAAAGTGTGACGACCGTCACACATAGAAAGGCGACCCTTCTGCTACAAAAGGATCGCCTCTCCCTGGAGGTAACCAACTCTGCAAGACTTGGCCTCTGTGACGCAGTCCCCCGCTCGTCACAGGGGCCTTTTTGGTTGTCCCCCGCAGCTTCCGCCACCACCGTCAATGACCGTGGCGAGCAGCCGATGCATGGCGCCTGACCGAACGCCTTGGGCATCCAGCCATTGCACCGTGTTTTGAAGATACTCCAGGGATGAACCCTTGTCACCACTTCCGGAGCGGATCAGGCGGTGTACCGAGGATGCCGG
>CAYOOG010000092.1:0-10345 GCA_964405515.1 uncultured Alphaproteobacteria bacterium
GTTGCGACAGGCATCGGTTTCGACTTGTTTGCCATCGTCACAGGCCTCTTCGCCAGCATGCACAGCGCCATCACCACAGCGCGCCACGTCGCAGTTGTTGAGACAGGCATCGGTATCGAGGCGGTTGCCTCTTGCATGCCCGAAGGCGTCGTAACGCTGGACGATTACGCCT
This sequence comes from uncultured Alphaproteobacteria bacterium, assembly GCA_964405515.1. Lineage (GTDB taxonomy): Bacteria > Pseudomonadota > Alphaproteobacteria > JAPYRI01 > JAPYRI01 > CAYOOG01. Next base: position 173 of record CAYOOG010000092.1, read on the forward strand.
ATCTGGCAACCGTGATCCCACCAGACGTGGAATATCCCAAGGAAGTGCGCCGTCTTAACGATGCGGACGCGGCGGAACAGCTTTCCGTCGCGGTGGCCAATCAAGCCCTGGAGAAAACCAAGCTGGAGCCCAAAGATATCGACCTGATTATCGCTCAGCAGGCCGGCGGCAGATACTTCCTGCCCATGATAGGAACGTACGTTCACGATCAAGTGGATTTTCCCCAGGCGATCCCCGTGTTCAACATACAGAACGCCTGCGCCAGCATGATCGATGGGCTCTACCTGGCCTGGAATATGATCCTTTCGGGCGTCCACAAGCGGGCGCTGGTTTTGGCGGTCACGGCCCTGGATACGGACGGCGGCTGGGGTTTGGACCGGACGGCGGCGGTCACCCCCACCATGGGCGACGGCGCAGGCGCCATGATCGTCTCGACCGAAAACCTCAAGGGCGAGTTTCTGTCCTATGGCACAAGGACCTATGGGGAGATTTTCAAACACATGGTGACCGATCTCTCACCCTTGGAGAATCCGGAGCTAGAGCCGAAAGACCGTCCACCCCGGGCGGCGAATTTCCACGTTGATCCGATAATGTTCGACTGGTTTCAGAAGCACGGCACGGACCTTATCCGCGATTCCATGCGCGACGCACTGGACAAGGCCGGGCTCGACTTCCCGGACATCGATTTCGTCTTCCCCCACCAGTGTTTCCGGGCGGCCATGGACACCTGGGCCGACACACTCGAGGAACTTGGCGTGAGCCGCGACAAGTGGGTGGAGTCTTACGACCGCTTTGGCAACATCGCCGCGGTCGACGTGGTGCCCAACCTGGATGAAATGGACCGCGACGGTAAAATACCTAGCGGCTCCATCCTGGCCTTCTTCCCGCCTGGCAGCGGCGGCCACACGCCGACCATGATCGTGAAGTGGCTGGGCTAGAACCCCACCTTATCGCCGCCCTTGAGGTCAAGCATTTCGCGGGCCTCAGCCGGTGAGGCGATTTCCAGCGACAGGTCTTCAAGAATGCGCCTGATTTTGGCCACCTGATCGGCGTTGCTCTCGGCCAGTTTACCCTTGGAAATATACAAGCTGTCTTCCAGGCCCACGCGCACGTTGCCGCCCATCATCGCCGAGAGCGTCACGAACTTCATCTGGTGACGCCCGGCGGCGAGAACTGAAAGATAATAATCGTCGCCGAAGAGCGTATCGGCGATGCGGCGCATGTGATGAAGATTTTCGAGGTCCGCCCCGATGCCGCCCAGAATGCCGAAGATGCACTGAATGAAGAACGGCGGCTTGACCAAGCCCTTCTTGGCGAAATAGGCCAGGGTGTACAAATGCCCGACGTCGTAGCATTCGAACTCAAAGCGCGTGCCGTAGCCGTCGCCCAGTTCCTTCATCACGGTTTCAATCTGTTTGAAGGTATTAGAGTAGATAAAGTCCTCCGACGCGCGCAGGTAACCCTCCTCCCAATCGAATTTCCAGTCGGTAAAAGCGTCCGCCGCCTGAAATACCCCGAAATTCATGGAGCCCATGTTAAGCGATGTCACCTCGGGCTGCGCCCAATGGGACGGCGCCAAGCGCTCATCGAGCGACATGCCAAGACCGCCGCCGGTGGTCAGGTTCAGCACGGCGTCCGTCTGCTGCTTGATGCGCGGCAGGAACTGCTTGAAAAGCTCCGGATTTTGAGTCGGCAGGCCGGTCTCCGGGTCGCGGGCGTGCAGGTGGATGATGGTGGCGCCGGCTTCCGCCGCGCCTACCGCCTGTTCGGCGATCTCGTCCGGCGTGATGGGCAGGTGCGGTGACATGGTCGGCGTGTGGATCGACCCTGTGACCGCGCAGGTGATGATGACTTTCTTGGCTTGCTTCATGGTGTCACTGTCCTTGGTCTTCAAAAAACAGAGGTCTCGGCGGCGTATTCAAAATATAGCCGCCGCGCCCGTTGGTAAATCGGCCCGGGTTGCAACTCACGGTCCTCGACACGGGTACACGGCATGACCTTGGCGAAATTTCCGGTGTTGAAGACTTCGTCCGCCTCCAGAATGTCTTCGAAGGTCAGCGACGCTTCTTCAACCTCAACACCATCATCACGCAGCAGTTGCATGACCCGTTGGCGCGTCAGGCCATTTAGAAAAGTTCCGTTGGGCACAGGCGTGCGGGCCACGCCGTCCTTGGCGATCCATACGTTGGCGTTGGCAAATTCCGCTACCTTGCCATCCGGGTCGAGCATCACGGCGTTGGCGAATCCTTTTGAGCCGGCCTCCCGCATCGCCCGCACGGCATTTGGGTACAAGCACCCGGCCTTGGCGTCCGTCGGCGCCACGTCCGGCGCCGGGCGGCGCATCGAAGAAAGGCAGGCGGAAAAGCCCAATTTTTCGGGAAACGGCATTTCGTGAATGGCGAGAACGAACTTGGTCGTCTCGGGATCAGGCATGAAGTCCGCGTTCATGGGCATGTACATGGGCCGAATGTAGGCCACGGTCTCCTTGGGCAGCTTACGGATGCCCTGACGGCACAGCTCGGCCACCTCCTCGCCGGTCCTGTCCGGGATCATTCCGAGCGTCTTGGCGGAATTAATCAGCCGATTGCAGTGCGGGTCCAGGTCGGGCGCCAGGCCGTCAAAGGACCGCGCGCCGTCGAATACGGATGAGCCGAACCAGGTCACGTGATTCATGGCACCAAGGAACTTGGGATCCTCGTCGTACCACTTGCCGTCCAGATAAAATACCGCTGCCATATTGCTACGATCCTCCGGCTGTGCTTCTTCCAGCCAATTCGTTGAGATTCCCGGTAGATCACCAATTTATCCGATTTCCTGGCGCCCGCAATGGCGATTCGGCATCAGATCCATGGAAAACAGGCCCCGGGCCAAAGTGTGACGGCGGTCACATTATTGCCATAGGGTTTGGGCCATGAGTAACTGGAACCAAAGTACTTTCAGCAGGGAAATCCACCATGACAGGCACGTTCTTCCGTCGGCGCATTATTGCCGCCGCCATCAGTCTTTTCACCGCGACGGCAATATGGACCGCCACCCCGGCATGGTCGGCTGAAACGGAATCGGAGCGGCTGTTCGATTTCATGGAGGAAGTTTTTCAGGAAGCCGTGGCCCGCTCGCCGGAATTCCAGACCTTCCTGGGCGACAAGTCCAACTATGACAAATGGGACGACCGTTCGGACGCTCGCGCCATCGAGGACAACGAAATCACAAAGGAAAATCTGGCGCGGCTCTATGATGAATTTGACTTTGACGCCTTGGATGAGGCTGGAAAACTCAATTACCGCCTATTGGAGCACGGGGCAAAGGAACAGTTGGAGGGATTCAAGTTTCGCTTTCATTTCTACCCGGTAAACCAGATGTTTGGCACGCAAACGGAACTGCCGAGCTTTCTTATTGACCAGCATCGCGTGGATGACGTCAAGGACGCTGAATCCTACATTGCCCGTCTGCGCGATATTGAGGGCGTGATGGCGCAAGTCATCGAAGGCCTGAAGGTTCGCCAGGCGAAGGGCGTCGTGCCGCCGAAATTTGTATTCCCGAAAGTCCTGCAAAACTCCCGTTCCGTCGTTTCCGGCGCACCCTTCGACGCGTCGGGCGAAGACTCATCCCTGCTCGCCGATTTCAAGAAAAAGGTGAACGCCCTTGAATTGGATGAGGCCGACAATGACCGGCTGATAGCACTGGCGCGGATGGCGCTTGTTGAATCGGTGGCCCCCGCCTATGCAGCGCTGATCGGTTTCATGGAAGCACAGGAAGAAATTGCCACAACGGACGACGGCGTTTGGAAACTGCCGGACGGCGATGCTTATTACGATAGCCAGCTCAAGGACTGGACAACCACCGATCTGACGGCGGATGAGATTCACCAGACCGGCCTCGACGGCGTGGCCCGCATCCAGGTGGAAATCGAGAAAATCATGAAGGCAACCGGGTTCGAGGGAACCCTTCAGGAATTCTTCGTCTTCATGCGTGAAGATCCACAGTTCTATTACCCGAACACGGACGAGGGCCGCGACGCCTATTTGGCGAACTTGAACAGTACCATTGATGAGGCAAGAGGCCGGATTGGGGAGTATTTCCTGGAGGAGCCGAAGCTTGATTTGTTGGTCAAGCGCGTCGAGCCCTTCCGCGAACAATCTTCGCCCGGCGCCTTCTATCTTCGCCCGCCCTTGGATGGCAGCCGGCCCGGCATCTATTACATCAACCTATACAACATGGCCGACCAGGCCATCTGGGACCAGGCGACCACCGCGTACCATGAAGCTTTGCCCGGACACCATATGCAGAACGACGCCCAACGCCGCCTTGAGAAGGTGCCCACCCTGCGCAAAATTATGTCCTTCGGCGCCCATAGTGAGGGCTGGGGCCTGTACGCCGAACGGCTGGCCAAGGAGATGGGATTATACGAAGGCAGGCCCTACAAGGATTTCGGCCGGCTCTCCGCGGAGCTATAGCGCGCCGCGCGGCTGGTTGTCGATACCGGCATTCATCACAAGCGCTGGACCCGCGAACAGGCCATCGACTACATGTTGGAAAATACGCCGCAATCAGAAGGTACCGCCATCAGCGAGATTGAGCGTTACATAGTCATGCCCGGCCAAGCCACGTCCTACATGGTCGGTATGCTGAAGATTCTTGAGTTACGCGAGGCAGCCATGGCGCGTCTGGGTGACAAGTTCGATATCCGCGAATATCACGATGTCGTACTGGGCCAGGGCGGACTTACCCTTGATCTGCTCGAAGACCAAGTCAATGCCTGGGTGGCCGAAAAACTAAGCTAACCGAGCGCGGGGTTGAGCGTATAGGCGCCGGTCCAGGCACCGCTGGCCAGCACGTGCCCTTCCATGGCGGCCAGGGCCTCGGGGCCGCCGAAACCGTCGACCAGGTCAAGGTTCGCGACATCGAGCGCGTAGACCGTGAAATGATATTGGTGCAGTAGCTCGTCGTTCCACGGCGGACAGGGACCATCGTAACCGCCGTAGTCGCCACGCATCTGCTCGTCGCCCGCAAACCAGTCGGTGAAGTTGTTGCGGCCACGGCGGCCGTGGTCGGTGGCGCCCGGTGTCTTGCCTCCCGGCGTTATGCCGCCCGATTCGGCGCCCTCCTCCAATTCTTCAATGGCGGCCGGAATATCCACCAGAACCCAGTGGAAGAAGTCGGTCCGCGGCAGATCGGCCGAAACAGTCACGCCTTCCTTATTGACGTCGTCGGCAACGGTGGGCACGTCGGGATCATGGCAGATGACGGCGTAGGACCGCGTACCTTCCGGGGCGCCGGACCACGCCACGCGGGGGCTGAGGTTAGCGCCCATGGATACGTGGCCCTCCTCGGCCAGCACACAGAAGGCGTATTTCTCTGGAATCGCCGCTCCGGCTTCCCAGGCGTCAATGGTCACAGTCAAGGTCTCTGCCACGGTGATATCCTTTCCCTTTGTGCACTAAAGCTCGTCCAAGGCCGTGTACAAGGCATCGCCCTTGCCGCGCACACCCATAATAAAGCCCTGGTCCTCGAAGCGGTCCCAGAACTTCTCCGTGTAGGGATTGATGCGCGCCCAGTCGTAGGTCACGCGGCGGTGCAGTATGCGCCATTCGCCGTCGCGTTTTTCTAAAAGGTCGACGTAGCGGCCGCCCACCAGTTCGTCCTGGCCGCCGTTTTCATCCTCCCACCCCTGGTAAGAAGTGCAATAGGATTCGGCCACCGCCCGATCGCCCTTCACATCGATAATGATGTTGCCCAGATTGTGCTGGGTCATCTTAAGGGGTCCGCCTTCATCGACAGTCGATTCCAGATAATCCATAAGTTCATGGGCTCGCCCCGAATACATGCCGTGTTCATCAATAGCGTCTTCGTGGAACACAGAACGCATGCCGTCCAAATCCCAACGGTCGGCAGACCGGCAGTAGCGGAAAAGCACCTTCTTGATTTCGTGGTGATCGATCATTTCCTGAAGAATGGCGTCTTTGTCAGTCACGGTCTCTCTCCCCAATAGTCTTGCGGACCCAGCCTTTCGGGCAGGCTCGGCTCGGCCGCATCATAGCAAAACACCTGTGATCTGGGCTGGATTTTCGGGTCGGAAAGACTCTAAGTGGCGGCACGCCCGAATGTGCGGGCCAGAAGGCCCAGAGCCACCTCTTCAACATCCGTCTCGCCCGAGGCGTTATTATAGAGGCCCTCGGTATAGAGGCGGCGAATCAAGGCGTCACGGCGAATGCCGGGCATGTTCTTGAAGACGGCGCCAATATTTCCGGGCCCCTTGCGAACAACCTCCGCTTCCAAATGGCCAACGCCCGCAAAGTTAATGAGAATATCGCTCCCCACCTCCGGTGGGTCGGCCTCGTCGAAGTCGAGCCTAACGCCGCTAAGCGATGAATCCGCCAGATTGCAGGTGACGACATTATCCCCGAATCGGATATCGGCGGGCTGATTGAGGCTCACCCGCCGCGTCGAACGCCGCCGGCCCGATTGGCGGAAGGCCAGTTCGTTGAGCAGGAAGATAAGCTCCTCGCGCACTTCCGGATCCAGGCCCCGGAACTTTACGCCCAAATTGTTATTGCGCCGGTGCATGACGTCGGCGATCACGGCGCCCACGCCTTCGATCTGCAGCACCAGCATGGCGCCTTCCTGGGGCAAGTCGTCGTCGTCAAAAGAAAGCGAGGCGCCGTTGCGGGAAAGGTTAGCAATGCGGCAAGGCATTTTCGTGTCGAGAGCCGTACATTCTCCTTCCTCGCCCAGCGGAAAGCGTTCCTCCGTGCGATGTCGCGGCTTTTCCGTACTCAGAAGTAAAGCAAAGAATAGCGTGACTGCATTGATAAACGCCCACATGGCGGCGATCGGAAAAAAGCCCTGCTGCGCTTGATCGGCGAAATCCGGCAGGGTGTTCAGAAGCACTCCACCGACGTTTCCAACCAACAGGAGTAGACAAAAATAGAAGACCGTAACATCGTAGTGCGTACCTTTGTTGTCCGCGCCCTTCGGCGTGACACGAAAGGGCTCGCCAAAGGGCTTGATGAAGCTTGCCAGCACTGTGGGCGTGAGGCGAATGGCGGTGAAAATACTCGTTGCCGTGGACAGAATGGGCATATAGCTGCCCGGCGCCAACCAACGCAAGGTGATGAACGACGCTATGATGACCGGAAACTGATAGGCGAAGACGTTCTCGACGTCGCCCACGTGAAGGGGTTCAAGTCCGGTCCACATGTAGACCACCGGCACCAGCATAATGAACACCTTGGCCGGCAATTGCAGGGCCCAGTAGGTGGGCATGAACATGAGCCGTTGCAGGATCGTGAGGTTGGGCCCCAGGGGGCCCTCCTTGATGAACAACAACTGGATACCACCGCGACACCAGCGCTTGCGTTGCACGAAATAGGCGTCGATGGATTCGGCGGCCAGACCCAAACACAAGGGCTCGTTCAAAAACCGTGTCACGTAGCCAACCCGCAATTGCGCCATGGTGGTAAGCATATCCTCGGTGATTGAGGCCGTGGGCATGCCCCCGATTTCCAGCATCGCCGAGCGGCGCAATACCGCACCGGAACCGCAACAGAATGAGCAATCCCAAGCGTCTTTGCTGGGTTGCACAACGTCAAAGAACAGCCGCTGTTCCTCCGGCCACTTGTCGTTGAGGCCGAGATTGATCTGTGTGGGATCGAGATTAAAGAAGAGCTGTGGCGTTTGGACGACACCGATGGTGGGATCATCGAAAAACCCCGCCGTGCGGTAAAGAAAGTTCCGGTGCGGAATAAAATCGGCATCCAAGAGCGCGATCAAATCTCCGTCGGTGCGGCTAAGGGCCGCGTTCACATTTCCGGCCTTGGCATGATCGTTGTTTGGCCGGTCCAAGTACCCAACACCCTTCTTTTCACAATACTCCCGCAACCAATCCCGCCGGCCGTCATCCAGAATCCACACCTTGAAGCGCGGATAGTCGATGGACAGCGCGCCGACGATGGTGCGCTCAAGCACGTCCATGGGCTCGTTGTAGCTTGGGATATAGACGTCGAATGACGGCAATTTACCGGGTGGCAGGGCCCTGAGCCTCGCTTCGTGCGCATCGGCCTCCGGCGAGCGGTTCACAGTCTTCGTGAAAGACAAGTAACTGAGCAGAATGTCACTAAAGAGCAGAATTTCAACGCATATGCAAAGAACCACCCAGAGATCCTCGATCGAGCCCAGATCTACCGGAAATACGGTCTCGGATATGCGCCACCAGAAATAACGCAGAACGAGCAGCGTGCTAATGCCAACGATCAGAGTCCGCGCCCAGTTGCGCTGGTTGCTTGCGCACCCCGAGACACAATAGAAAATCGCCAGGAAGAGAATCGTCGGAATAAGGGATTCAAATTGTGGCACGGCGGAACCTATTCGTGCGCCGCTTGGGCTCCAGCCTCATAGGACCGGCTATATCCTCGGCGCGGTGTGCCGGGCTCGGCCGCAACCGTGTCGCCGGCCGAAAAGATGTTGAAGCCGCGATCAAATTGGACCTCCGCCGCGCGCCCGACATTGCAGAACTCCCCGGCGCCGCCGGCCTTTGCGCCGCCTGCAATTTCCAATGAAACAACGAACTCGTCACGGCCGATTTTGGGGAGACCTGCAGCCAGCTGCGCCTTCGGGTCGTCGACGCCCATGCCGCGTAACTCACGCACAATAGCCGTTTGAGTATCATCACTGCCAACGATGCGCACGGTGGCTGCGCTGCCCGGCCTGATATCCTCGAAATAGCGCTCGTGGACGACGGCGTTCACGAAGAGCGCCGAGCAGTCAATAAGCATGGCAAGATCGCTGTTGGGCCGGACGTAGCTGCCTTCCACCACCATCGAACGCCAGACAATGGAATCACCGGGGACAAGTATTACGGCTTCTCCTGTGCGCGCCAGCCGCTCATTTTCAACGTCGATGGATTTCTTGATCTCGGTTACGCGGGTTGCCAACTCACCGGCGCGGGCACGAAGTTCGATCAAGCGCATATCAACTTCGTCGATGCGCTGCTGGGTGTAGGGAACGTCGTTGCGCTCTTCGGTCACAAAAACATTGTTTTCCAGCGCCAGCAATTCGGCCTCCAGCCGCTCGACGGATATTCGGCTGCGCTCGGCCTCGGCCTCGGCCCGGTCGGCGTCGTTCTTGGCGCTATCGGCCATGGCGGCGCTGACCACGCCGCGTTCCAAAAGGCGGGACTTGCGTTCGAAGGCTTGGGTGTATTCGCGGGCCTCGGCCTCGGCGGCCCTCGCCGCAGCTTTGCCTTCCCGCAACAGAAGACGCGTGCGGGAAATCGTCGCAGCGCGATAGTCTTCGAGCTTGGCCGAAAGTGCTTGGCGAAGCTCTTCCAGGTCGTCACGCTTGGCCTCGACGGCCAGCATTTGTTCGTGGGCCGCCTTCGCCTCGACCCGCAACTGCTGGTAGCGGCCCCTGTCGAGCGCGGCATTTCGGATCTTGGTCAAGACATGCCCCGAGGCAAGCCGTTCGCCTTCGATGGGAAGGGCGTGAATGACTTCACCCTCAATGGGCGAGACCACTGGAATGACGCGGGCGTTGACTATGGCGCTGTTGCTGACGTTGTGGAAAACCTTGGGCACGTAGACCCATGCAGCTAGGAAGAACAGGCCGACGCCAAAGCTGACGCGCAGCGTCCGGCCGACACTCATGTCCCGGCGAAAGTCCTTTATGATGTCCCGCGGATCCCTGGGCAGGATCCACCATCCTTTCTGCTCGTCCACGGCCTGCATCCCGACATGGCGGACCCAGGCAGCAGCGTCGCCGGCGCCCCCTGGGATAGGCGATTGTCACAGCATTGTCCGGTCGACCGGACAGGGCTTTAATCAATAGAAAATATGCGCTCGCTTTAATAAGAATCGCTTAACGCTTGGTTGATTTTGAAGGGGTTGCCAATGTTCGGCCTGCAGCGGCTGCAAGCGCCGGCTATCGTGAATCATGACCACCCCTACGACCGTTAATGGAATAAGGAAATTCGCGATGCTCGCCACGCTATGGCTGGCAGGGCAATTGTAAAGGAATTGGTAACCTTGACCCTACATTTTGACTAGCATCAAATGGTCACTTCTCGTCTTGTTTACCAAGTATGTTTACCAAGTAACTCGGAATCACAATTATCGACGCTTCTTCTTACGACTGCGCCCCCAGTCGGCTCATTTCTGGAAATGCGGAACGACGGGATTC
>CAYOOG010000093.1:0-10294 GCA_964405515.1 uncultured Alphaproteobacteria bacterium
GCAGTCGTATCACTCAGACGCTGGCACCAAACGCATGATCTGACCACCCAAGTCATGTTCCAGCAAAATATATATCTCGCCAGATGGACCTGTTTCTATGTCCCTTATTCGGGCCAGTTTCTTGAGCAGTGTTTCAGTATGCACGAGCTTGTTATTTTCGATCTCCATCCTGTAGAGGCGGCTATCTTTTAAAGACCCAACAATGATATTATTGCGCCACTTAGGAAATGCGGTGCCGGAATAAAAAATAAAGCTGGATACAGCGGGCGATGGCGTCAGGTCGACAACGGGTAGCATGATATCCTTCAGATCGAACTCAATCCCCAATTTCTTGCCGTACTCAATTGGTGAGCCATCATAATCCCGCCCCATGGAGTGGAGCGGCCAACCATAATTCCCTCCTGGTAGAAGCAAGTTGACTTCGTCTCCGCCGCGCGGTCCATGCTCCGTACCCCATAGATGGCCTGTCTGAAGGTTGAATTCCAGGCCCTGGGGAGACCGATGGCCGTAAGTCCAGATCGTCTTGATCGCGCCGTCGACGCCAGCAAAAGGATTGTCTTGGGGTACACCGCCATCATCGTACATTCGGAAAGTTTTTCCGTATGGGATGTCCAGGTCCTGTATTCCGTTATATTCGTCTCTACCCTTCGTACCCACGCTGATAAAGACATGCCCCTTGTGATCAAAACAAATTCGCCCTCCAGCGGCAAGGTCGGTCATTAGCCCATACGATTCTATGTCGGCCTGCCACAGTGCTTCTTCATCGACCCATTTTCCGTTCTTGATTCGCCCTCTAACCAGCTTGTTCATCGAAACCGGCTGCTGGAAGCGGCGACTTAAGGTATTGCAATCGCTGCACCGGTCACCGTATTGGATATATATCCAACCGTTCTTTTCATATTGTGGATGGATCGCCACATCCAACATCCAACCTACACCGGAACGCAACCCACTATCGCCGAGGGGCTCATCGTCGTCATAGATTCGTGGCGTACCTTTGATAAGCGCGGATTGCTCACCATCTCTTGTAATCACACTTAAGCCACGCTTCTTCTCCGTCAGCAATATTCGTCCGTCAGGTAATGGGGCTATGGAAAAAGGCTGTGGATCGAGGCTACTGATAACCGTTTCCAGGCGGAAACCATGCAACTCGCCTTCGATAACGCCCGGGGGAAACTCCAGCTTTGTCCCGAAATTAACATCACGATAGTCAAGACCCGATCTCCGCTCTTCTATGTACATTGCCAGATGCCTGATCTGGTTTGTCGACAACGTCTTAGACCATGCGGGCATGCCTCGATCGACAAATCCCTTTGCAATGCTTTCAACAAGCTCGGAAATCGAATCCCCATGAGTAAGTTCGCCGCCCACGAGACGCGTACCCTGCGCGCCACCCAGAAGATTCTCTCCGTGGCATACGGCGCAATTCTCATCGAACAAATCGGTGTACTTGTATTTCGCTGAGTCAGTTTGGGCTTCGTCTTCTTGCGCGACGACCACTCTACTAATGAGCAAGACCCAGACGATAAAGGCTAACTTCGCCAATCTTGAGACGACCAGGAACGCGGAGTTTAGATGGAACATATGCCTAACCTATCTTCTTGTTCCATCCATGAAGTGCAAATGTCTGCTCTTAGTCAAAAGCAGACATGGGGCTGAAATTCCCACGCAATGATTGTACGCCGATACGTCACGGATTTCAGTGTAGGCGGTTCTGGTTCCGGCCGGTTGTCTTCCAACAAATGAAAAAACGCCGGCCAAGTATCTCTTGACCACCTGACGATCACCACGCCTTATCTCGATCTTGCGGAGCCGCGCGTGCTTGCTGCCAGATTGGGGAGGTTCTTGCCGCCGACGTTCTTCATACCGCCGCCGCGGGGCGAATTCGCGTCGAACTTTCCGGGGTGAGGCTTGTCCTCGATGAGATCGGCGGGAGTCGGATCGGCACCTGAATCGTGCGCCTCATGAGGGGCCGCCGCCTGGCGTTTTGCCAGCCGTGCCTTTTTCCGCTCCCTTGCCCTGGCCTTGCTCATTACCGCGCACTCCTAATCTGTCGCCGGGGCTATCCGTCGCCGGCTGATTTCGCCTAAAACCCGCATCGCCAGAGTATCCCTTCCGGGCGGCAATCCCAACCGTGAAGCGCAGTCACGGCCATCTGGCGCCCCGAGCCTGTCATCGCTAGAAACCATGCGGGCGGGTATTGAACCGGTGGTCAAGGAGGCCACGAACATGAAAATGGCTGTTTTTCAGGGCCTTGATGTCTGCTTTGGGTCAAAACCGGACGCCAGCATATCGGCCCGATAGGGTTTTAAGCCGGCCCAGAAGACCAGCGCGCCTAGCGGCGCGACAACCGTGGAATCGCTGGCACTAACGCGGCAGGGCATAGGCGATGACGTAGTCACCGAGCTCGCCGCCGAGATACGAGTGTCCGCCGGCGGCGATGACCACCAGCTGCCGCCCGCCCGCCTCGTAGGTCATGGGTGTTGCATTGCCGTTCACCGGCAGATCGGTCTGCCACAATTCCTCGCCCGTCTCGATGTCGAAGGCGCGGAACATCCGGTCGATAGTGGAAGCGACAAACACCAGCCCACCGGCGGTAACGATGGGACCGCCAGCTACCGGTGTGCCCAGGTTCCAGGTAAACGGCAGCGGTAGCGGCAGCATCCGGTGGATCGAACCGAGGGCCACATCCCACTTAATAGTGCCGGCGTTCAAATCGATAGCGGTGAGGCCGCCCCAAGGCGGCGCCGTGCAGGGAGCCCCAAACGGTGAGAAGACGAAATCGGGTTCGGCAATGTACGGTGCGCCGGACTGAGGATCTGCCGTAGAGACGTGCGCTGTTATTGAATTTAACATCTTCACTCTGTCCTCGGTCTCGCTGGCCGGCACCAACCGGATCATCGACGGTATGCGGATCGAGTTGACGACGAGGAGGCCGGAACCGGGATCGTAGGCCCCGCCGCCCCAGTTGCCGCCCCCGCTAAGGCCCGGCATCAGGACCGTGCCCTCCAAGCTCGGCGGCGTGTACATATCGCCCAATCTGTGTGCCGCGAACTTCTTCTTGCAATAGAGCCGGTCGACGAAGGTAAAACCCCATGCATCTTCGGCCGTGACCCCCTGCTTGACGAAGGGCGGCGGCGCGAGCGGGAAGGGCTGCGTTGGCGAGAGCTGCTCGCCTTCCACACCGCCCTGGGGCACCGGCCGCTCCTCGATGGGGAACAGCGGTTCGCCAATCTCTCGATTGAAGACAAATACAAAACCCTGCTTGGTGATCTGCACCAGCGCCGGCACCTTCACCCCGCCCCGCTCCAGATCGATGAGTATGGGCTGCGCCGGGATGTCGAAGTCCCAGACATCGTGGTGTAAGAGTTGGAAGTGCCAGACTACTTCGCCGGTGGCACCCCTGAGCGCCACAACCGAGTTTGAGTAGCGGTTCTTGCCCGGGCGCTGGCCACCGTAGTAATCGTTGGACGGTGTCGTAGTAGGCAGAAACACCAAGTCACGCTCTTCGTCCACGGCCATGGGAGCCCAGACATTGGTGGCGCCAATGCTATTGGCCGCGCCGCCCCAACTGGCATACATGGGGTCTTCGGGATCCCGTGGCACCGGATCGAAAGTCCAACGCAGCGCGCCTGTACGCGCGTCGAAGGCTCGCACCATGCCACTCGGTCCGTCGGCACGCAGGCCGCCCCGCACCTGGGATCCCACGACCGCGACTCCGTTCACCACGGCAGGCGGACCCCTGAACACGACCTTGCCGGGAACAGCCAGCTCCTTGTCGTAGGCGACCTGCACTTGGCCGTTTTCCCCAAAGCCCGGGCACGGCTCGCCTGTCCGGGCATCGATGGCTATGAGGCGGAAGTCCACGGTGCTGAACAGGATGCGCGTACGGCAGACCTCTCTCTCCGCCGCCGCCCTGTCGGTCCAGGTGACAACGCCCCGGCACTTGAACCCGGGGGCGACTGTTTTGGGATCGATCTCGGACTCGAACGCCCACCGTTCTACACCGCTCGCCGGGTCGAGAGCGATAATCCGCTCAAATTGAGTGCAGACGATCAGCGAGCCCTCGACAAGGGTCGGCGTGTTCTGGAAGCTGCTCCTTAAGAACCGCTCTCCCCTGCGCTAGGCCTCGCCCGTGCGGTAGACCCAGGCGACCTTGAGCTCGCTGACGTTCGAGCGGTCGATCGCCGCCGCCTCGGAGTATCTGATGCCACCTTTAGTGGCCCCCCAATAGGGCCAGTCCTGGGCCGCGACACAGTTCACCGTGACAGCGCTCGACACGCAGACGAGGAGCGCCCATAACAAACGTGCCGTCGTCAGTTTTGCCACTGCAATTGTAAGAACTTCCATTTACACGACGTAGCAGCTCTGTTTTCTCACTCTGCGCGTGCTGCCGCCAGCATATCGGCCCGATAGGGTTTTAAGCCGGCCCAGAAGACCAGCGCGGCGAGCGGCGCAACGACTCCGGTGACGATGGACAGCGAGTAGCGCAACGCCAGATCGTCGTGAAAAACGTAATCGGTAAGCAGGGCCACCGCCGTCGGCCCAACCGCCGCGCCGAATAGATTCGCGAAAAAAAGCGAGAGCGCCGCAGCCTGGGCGCGAAACTCGTTGGGTGTTACCAGTTGAAGGGCCGTCGGCACGAGACCGCCAATGGCAAACAGCAGTGCGGTGACGGGGGCGAGCAGCAAGAACGACAATGCCGCGCTCGGCATCAACGGCATGAGAGCGACTATCGGCGTCGCCAGGACAGCCACTCCGATACACACACGCAGCCCTCCGTCCAGGTGACCCTTCTCACGCAATTTATCGGCAATCCAGCCACCGGCTATTGTGCCCGCGGGTCCGCCCACCATCATGGTGAGGCCGTAGAAATAACCGATCTCGCTGGCGCTCCAACCCCAGGTCCGGATGAAGAGTGTCGGCGTCCAGACAGCTATGGCGGTTACGACCAACATGAGTGCGGCAAAGCCGGACAGGACCGGCACGTAGGTTTTCCAGTGGCCCGTGAAGAAACTGACCGCCTCGCGCAAGGGAACCGTTGATGTTGTTTCAGTCTGGCCGTCTCCTTGCCCGCGCGTCCTGCCGCGGCGGAGAGGTTCCTTCACCGTCGCCATCAGGGCAACGACGACGAGACCCGGCAGGCTGACGGCGAAGAATGCCAGTTGCCAGGGACGCAGGATACCAACCAGCGGCAAGTCTATCGGCGGCAGGCTCGCCACCAGCGCGATCACGGCACCGCCGACGGCGAGCGCCACGCCGCCACCGAAGGCCGATCCCGAAACAAAGACCGCGATCGCCCGGCCAAGACGGTGCGGCGGAAAATAATCGGTGATCATCGAGAGTCCGGAAGGCGCCAGCGTCGCTTCACCGAGGCCGACACCGACGCGGGCCATGAACAACTGTCCGAAGCTTTTCGACGCGCCGCAAGCCGCGGTCATCAGGCTCCAGGTCGTAATGCCCACGGCAATGATCAGGCGCCGGCTCTTGCTATCCGCCAACCAACCTATGGGAATGGCCGCAAAGGTGTAGAGAATGGCAAAGGCCAATCCTCCGAGCAAACTCACTTCCGTGTCGCTGATCTGCAGATCCCGCCGGATCGGCTCGATCATGAGGGTTAGAATCTGCCGATCGACATAGGCGACGACATAGGCAAGAGAGAGGATGCTGACCACGTACCAGGCATAGGCGGGCTTGGGCCACGGCTGCTCTTCAGGGCGTTGCTGTGGATTCACTGTGTATCTAACCTTCGATCAGGTTTCAACGGTAAATATGGCGGATCGCCGGGTAGGCGGCGTAGCACGGGAGAGCAGGCAAGAGGTGCGTAAAGGGAGTCGCTCCCTCTTCGATTTCCACAGACCGCGCGCCTCCTCGTCCCCGGTGGTGCCGTACCCTTAACCCCCCGGATGATTGTTCTTCATAAAACTACGGCTAATCTTTCTACTATTTCATCCACACTTGCAAGGGTCTCGAGCCGAGTGATGCGTTTGCCCAGATCCTCCGCCCTGTCACTTCCCAGTACCTTCGATACAAGTGCTGTGAATTTCTCTTCAAGCTCATCGTCACTGAGCCGGTTTTCACCAATTCCGCGAGGTACGTGTTTCAAGGTTTCAAACCGTCTGCCGTCCGTGGTCTGTATTACAATTCGGGCCACAAGCAACCCTCTATCCGGCATGGAGTCGATTTCATCATCCGCGACCAGTTCCACCTTGTCGGCCTCGTTCAGTATTGCCTTGTCGGCAAGTCTGTTCTCGGCCATCTGTTCCGGCCCCACCTCGCCGTCCACCAGGGCCGCCCCCACGGAAAATGGAATGCTGTACTGGGCCTGCCAGACATTGCCCGGCCTCCGATTCGTCATTTGACACGCAATATAGGAACAGCCGATCGTTACCTTCGAGATATCCCCGGCAACAAGATTGTTTTCCTTCGTCAACTCCATCACGCCATCGACTGGGGAATGGCCTCCCAGACAGGTGCTAAAGGGCTTGAACTCCAGCCCTTCAGTTTCCCAATCCTTGCCAAGAGTTCGCAGAAGTTTTTTGTCGTAGGCCTCTGAGTCATAAATAGTTGGAGGCCCGCCAAAACCGTTCTTTGCCAGAAGCGCCGCCGTTACCCCGGTCATCGCCGCCCAGCCGCAACCTTCCTTGGTCATGGCCGCGTTGTCCAGAATGTCCTCCATGGAGGGGTGAGGACAATGCGCCTCGCAAATACCAAGAGCATTGCTCGTTTGCTCCACATTCAGCCGCAATAACTTTGCCGCCGCCGCCGCCGCTCCATAAGCGCCGGCCGTTCCCGCCACCGGAGGCTCACCGGCCAGCCGCCACTTCATCCATGCTGTTCTCAGGGCAACCTCATATCCGGCAACCACCGCCTCTATCATTTCCTTGCCGGTGGCCTTTTGACGTTCCGCGAGGGCGAGGGAACTGGGGACCACAACCGACCCTGGATGACCTCTTGGCGCGGGATCTTCGGTCCCCGTGCCCAGGGAAAAATCATCCATGTCGAGGGTGCTCACCATTACAGCATTCACCCACGAGGCCGCCGCGCAGGGAACCCGCGCGGTAGTTCCTATCAGGGTGGATTCCTCCGCGCCGCCCGTCTCCATCGCCACGTTTCTTGCGGCGTCAACGGCCCGGTCCTCGTGAGCCGCCAGCGCCACGCCCAGGCAATCCAGAACAGCAACCCTGGCCCGAACCACAACACTTGGCGGCAACTCATCAAAGTTGACCGCGGTTATGAAACTGGCCACATCCCTGGTGGTCATCCCCCTAACTCCTTATACGATTTAACTCCCTTTGGCGGTCTCTATGATTTCTTCTCTCCTTCGATGAGGCCTTCTCCTATTACCCTGTCAAGGGCCCTGCCAAAGGCGGAAACGGTCTTTTCAACATCTTCCTCGGTGTGCTCAACACAGGTTGTACCGAAAAACACGACCACAAATGTCGCCACGGCGTGCACTCCCTCCATCATCAGACTTTGGTTCAGTGGAAGCCATACATCCGGAGTGGGGGCCTTGTTGGGGTTACGGCAAATTCCCCTGTCGCATTCGTCTCTTTTCGGGCATGGACCCAAGTAAACGTCAAACACTGATGACACGCCGTAAGCACAACCATCAACGCCTCTTTGCCTTATTTCCTGCTCACAGCCTTTACGAATTCCGTCCGCTATTTTATCACAATACTTCTGCGGCTCCCCTGAAGCCAAGACCTTGAGCGTAGCCGCCCCAACGGCCGCATTCATGGGGTAGCCGTTCCAAGTCCCGGAATGGTGTACGCGTTTGAAACGGTTCCACTCAGGATCATCCAACCTCCGGTCCAGCATATTCATGACATCCCGGCGTCCGCCCAGGGCACCGGCACCACCTACGCCGCCGCTTACCGCTTTGCCCAGGGCCGTTAAGTCGGCTCTGACATTAAACTTTTCCTGAGCACCACCAGGAGCAAAGCGAAAGCCCGTGCAGACTTCGTCGAACATGAGCAAAGTGTCATACTTGTCGCACAGCTCCCTCATGGTCTTGTAGAAAGACGGATCGATGCCGTCCATGCCGATATGGGCGCCCGGGGGTTCAACCAGTAGCGCTGCCGCGTCGCGTTTTGACAGGGCCTGCTCCAAGGCGGCTGCGTCATTGCAGGGAATGGTTACGACTTGATCCGCCAGTGACTGAACCACGCCGCCGGAAAAGGGCACCTCCCAAGGCTCGAATATTCCCGCCATGGGTGAGTCGGACCAACCAAAATACTGTCCTTGAAATTTGACAAGCTTGTCCTTGCCGGTAAAGGCGCGGGCACACCGTATGCCCATCATATCGGCCTCGGTGCCCGAGCTGCAGAACTCCACCAGTTCGATCGACGGCATCATCTGCTTTATCAGGTTTGCCCACTCGATCTCATGCTCGTGGCAACCGCCATAGTGGCTGCTTCTCTTGATCTGCTCGGTAACCGTTTCAACCAAAATGGGGTTGGCATTACCCAGGATAAGAGATGTATGACCAAGCCAATAATCGATAATCTCATCGCCGTCCGCATTCCATTTGTGGCCGCCTTTGGCGTGTGTGAAGAACATGGGAAAGGGGTGAAACCAACGGGTGTCGTGCGTCGTTCCCCTCGGAAAACAGGCTTTTGCCTCCTCATACAGCGCCGCGGACTTTGGGAACCTCTCTATGTACTCATCCGTGATGCTGTAGTTACGGCGCGCGGTAGTAGTTTGCTCTGTCATCTTTCCTCTCCGATCATTTGGTAACTGGAATCGTTTTCGATTCAGTTCTTCCCAGACTGACTAGTGGATGATCCCTCGACGCGATCCGGTCCATGTGCGGTTAGCATTCATCAAAAAACCGAATTTCATGACCGGGCCAAATGCCATTCCATGGCCTGCGGGACAAATGATACGTAATACGTATTATAAGTAATGTAAAGTAAATTGTCGGATCTGTGCGCGCCCGTCCGCCCGCAAAGTGCTTTACAAAATTTATAATACGTATTACGTATCAATTTTCCCGCAGACCTCATTTAACGATTTGGGCTGGCCATGCAGTTTGGATTCCTGATGTACGAATTCTCCCGCCTATTTCGCCGCGAACTAACGCGGCGGTTGGATGCCTACAAGCTGACCCAGGCGGAGTGGCGCACCATCGCCCATGTGGAATTGCGCGAGGGCGCGACCCAAACCGAACTGGCCGGGTTCATGGAAATCAAGCCGATCACTCTGGTGCGGCTTATCGACCGGCTGGAGGACGCCGGCTGGGTGGAACGGCGCAAGGATCCCGCTGACCGCCGCCGGCATCGGCTCTATCTGACCAAGAAGGCGCAACCCATGGCCGCCAAGTTCAGGGAACTCGGCCACCAATCCACGGAGGTCGCCATGAAAGGCCTGTCGGCGGCCGAACGTAAGGTCTTCATAGCAACCCTTGAAAAAATGAAGGGCAACCTCATTGCCGCGGATGCCGCGGCGGAAAAAAACTAAGGGCCAGGGCCGGGCGCTGACTGCGGCAGAGACAAGTCGGAACAAGGATTACACAGAGTGTTGTTTATCAGGTGGTTGACATTTCTTCTTGTGGCCGGGGCGCCGGTCGGCGCTGGCAAGGGCTATCTTGAATACCAGGACCGTCACCCATCCACTGAAGACGCCTACGTTAACGCCAACGTCATCCGCATAAGCTCGGAAGTGGGCGGACGGATCCTCGCCCTGCCGGTGCACGACCATCAGCGCGTGGAACAGGGCGAGCTGTTGCTGGAAATCGATCCCGCGCCGCTCCTGGTCGCCGTGCAGGAGGCCGAAGCGCGGATTGCCATGACGCGACAGCAAATTGCGGTCAACGGGGCGGCGGTGGGCGCCGCCAAGGCCGCCCTCGTGCGCTTCGAAGCGGAGTTGACCGACGCCCGCGCCCAGGCCCGGCGGGCCAGCGAACTTTTGGCCAAGGGCGCGGTTTCTGAGGCCCGCTTCGACGATACGCGCGCCCGGCTCGATCAGGCCCGTGCCGATGTCGAGCGTGGCCGCGCCGAACTTGGCATCGCCCGGGAAACCCTGGGCGCGCCCGGCGAGGACAACGCCGCGCTGCGCGAGGCCACGGTGCAGCTTGCCCAGGCCAAGCTCAATCTCTCCTACAGCACCCTTGTTGCACCGAAGGCAGGCATTCTCGGGGAGCTGCACGTGCGGCCCGGCAATGTCGTGCAAAAAGGCCAACCCCTGTTCGCCCTGGTCGAGGACGGCAGTTATTGGGTGGACGCCAACTTTAAGGAAACCGACATCGAGAATATTAAGCTCGGTCACCCGGTGCGTATCACCGTGGATATGT
>CAYOOG010000094.1:0-10253 GCA_964405515.1 uncultured Alphaproteobacteria bacterium
CTGTGCATCGTTGTCACAGTCATATGGTGGATTTAATGAGTCTGGACCCTAGTCTATAGGGGAATGTCTTTCGAGCGCCGCCGCCTTCATCGACTTTTGCAGTTTTTCAAACGCCCGTACTTCGATCTGGCGTACCCGCTCGCGGCTGATATCGTATACTTTGCTCAATTCCTCAAGCGTCGTCGGTGAATCCTTCAGGCGACGTTCGGTCAGAATATGTTTTTCGCGGTCGTTGAGCTGATCCAACCCGGCCATCAAGAATTCACGGCGCTGGTTGAGTTCATCCTTCTCGGCAGCCTCGGTTTCCTGGTCGATTGACTCGTCCACCAACCAGTCCTGCCATTCACCCTCGCCGTCGATGCGCATCGGTGCATTCAGGGAATGATCGGGCGCCGCGAGCCGCCGGTTCATGTTGACAACGTCCACTTCCGGCACATCAAGGGTTTGGGCGATCTTGGTCACCTTGTCCGGATGCAGATCACCGTCGTCGATGGCCTGCAGTTTTCCCTTCAGCTTGCGCAGGTTAAAGAAGAGCTTCTTTTGCGCCGCCGTGGTGCCCATCTTGACCAAGGACCAAGACCGCAAAATATATTCCTGCATGGCGGCTCTTATCCACCACATGGCGTAGGTGGAAAGCCGAAAGCCCCGTTCTGGATCGAAGCGCTTTACGGCCTGCATCATGCCGATATTGCCTTCGCCAATGAGCTCGCCGATGGGTAAGCCATAACCCCGATAGCCCATGGCGATTTTCGCCACCAAACGTAAATGGCTGGTCACAAGCTTATGGGCGGCGTCCAGGTCGCCATGCTCTTTGAAGCCCTTCGCAAGCATGTATTCTTCCTGCTTTTCCAGCATGGGAAACTTGCGAATCTCCTGAAGGTAACGGCTAAGGCCGCCTTCCGGCGTTAAAGTTGGTAGATAGGACGACGGCTTGCTCACGTTTTGTTTGCTCCACGACACAATATGGGGATCGCCACGGAACTGAGTCTCCAGTCCCCAAACCACCCCGGCCACGCTTAGCACTCAACTTAGCAGAGTGCTAAATACTTAGTATCGGCACCCCAGAATGTCAATGAATCGGCCGAAAATTCTAACTTAATTTGATTCTAGAGTTCGAATTAGCCCTTTAATATCTGGGGCTAAATCTACTCTGAACTTGCGCCGTTTTCCGCCCGCCGGATGTTCAAATCCAAGCTCCACGGCGTGCAGCGCCTGGCGGGCGAAGCCGTCCGTCGCGGCGCGGGCCTCGGCGGAAACCGCCCTCTTGCGGCCGCGGGCGCGGCCATAAAGAGGATCGCCCACAATCGCGTGGCCAAGGTGGGCCATATGGACACGAATCTGATGAGTGCGGCCCGTGGCCAGGCGGCATTCGACAAGGCTGAAATCCTCACCCACGCGCTCTAGCAAGCGATAGTGGGTCAGCGCCGTCTTGCCGCCCTTGGCGACGACCGCCATTTTCTTGCGATTCCTGGGGTTGCGCCCGATATTGCCGGATATCTCGCCCGCGGTCGGTTGCGGCAGTCCCCAGACCAGGGCGCGGTAGGCGCGGTCAAGGCTGTGCTCGGCGAACTGCCGGGCAAGTCCGGCGTGGGCTGCGTCATTCTTTGCCACGACCATGAGGCCGCTGGTGTCCTTGTCGAGGCGGTGGACAATACCGGGTCGGCGGACGCCGCCGATACCGGAAAGGCTATCGCCGCAGTGGGCGATGAGCGCGTTGACCAGGGTCGAATCCGGATTACCCGCCGCCGGGTGGACGACCAGCCCCGCCGGCTTGTTGATGACGATCAGATGCTCGTCTTCGAAGATAACGTCAAGCGGTAGAGACTGGGCCTTGGGGGCTGCAATCACCGGCTCTGGAATGGTCACGACGAAGCTCTGGGCCGGTTTGACCCGGTATGAGGGCTGGGCTAATGTCTCGCCCGCGCTGCCGTCGGCGGCCTCAATCGCCACCCGGCCTTCGTCGATCAGGGCCTTGATACGGCTGCGGCTGAGCCCAGGCAAAGAGTCCGCCAAGAGACGGTCAAGCCGTAGGCCCTTGTGCGATGCCCCGGCTTTGACGCGCTCGATCCGCCGCTGTTGCCCCTTCGATTTTGAATCCGGCTTAGCCATGACTGAATCATTGAACGAAAACCATCGCGGGCTCAA
This sequence comes from uncultured Alphaproteobacteria bacterium, assembly GCA_964405515.1. Lineage (GTDB taxonomy): Bacteria > Pseudomonadota > Alphaproteobacteria > JAPYRI01 > JAPYRI01 > CAYOOG01. Next base: position 2,146 of record CAYOOG010000094.1, read on the forward strand.
GGCCGTCGTCATCATTCTTGGCATTCTTATTTTTGTAATGTTGGGCGTGATCGTGACCACGATCCTGAGCCGGGCCAGCCAAATGGCCGAGGGCGGGTCGAATTTCAAGGCATTTGGCGAGCTCGATATGCCCTTGCCCGAGGGTGCCCGCATTGTTGAAAGCCTGGCCGACGGCGGTAGATTGATTCTTCGCCTGCGGGATGACAAGGGCGCTGAATCCATGGTCATAGTCGATTTGGCAACCGGGGCGCGCCTTGGCACCCTGCGATTGACTCCGTCCGGCCAAGGGATATCGGACGGCGCGCCAGCTTCGCCATGATTGTTCTTAGCACTGCGCAGCTAGGGCAGATCACCGCCGCCGCCGAGGCCGCTTATCCGGTCGAGTGCTGCGGGCTTCTGGTCGGTAGGGTTTTGGATGATGAAGCCCGCTGGAACGTAACCCGGGTTGTCGAGAGCGATAACCTGGTTGAACCCGTAAGGCCCGACCGGTTCGAAGTTGATCCCGCCTTGAGGTTGCGGCTGCAGCGAGAGCTACGCGGCGGCGGCGAGCAGGTGATCGGCATTTACCATTCCCACCCGGACGGCGAGGCGTTTCCGTCCGCCACGGACCTGGACGCTGCCTGGGAGCCCGAGTTGATCTGGGTCATAACCGCGGTGCCGGGCGGCCGGGTGGGGGAGACCCGCGCCCACAAGCTGGCGGCGGACGGCAAGAGTTTCGAGGAACTGTCACTGGCCCCCGCCGAGTCCGCAGCCTGATATTCACAAAGCACTTGATCACCGCGCAGCCCGGCGCTATCACTCTTGGCCCTCGGGTCCCCTTCGTCTAGTGGCCTAGGACATCGCCCTCTCACGGCGAAAACAGGGGTTCGACTCCCCTAGGGGATACCAATTAAATCAATGAGTTATGGGCTTGACGATCATGCCTCGGTCGTTGTTGCCCTAGCCCCCGAGGCACTGCCTCCGGGCCGGGCCGCATTGCATAAATTCCAATTAATCTTGGTTAACAGTCTATTAACGATAGCCCTCTAGGCTCGCCTTGCGAGTGGGAAAAAGCATCATTTCGAAGTTCGGGGAATCCGTATGCTGGCTGCCTTGCGCAATATGTGGTCTTTCTCCGCCCTCCTGGCGTTGGCAATCTTTTCTCTTGATTTGTGGTTGCCCCTGGGCGTTGCTGGTGGCGTGCCATACGTGGCGTTGGTTCTTCTTGGCTGGTGGTTCCCCAAGCGAAATCACATAGTTTACTTGGCCGTTGCGGGCACATTCCTGACAATAATCGGATATTTCTTTTCGGAAGCCGCCCCAGTGCTTTGGATGGCCATAGCTAATCGTGCCTTGGCGCTTTTTGCAATTTGGATCACGGCCTTTCTTCTAAGCCAAGCCAAGCGCTCCAAGGAAGAGCTGGAGACCAGCGAACTGCGTCTCCGCGAAGCACAGCGTATTGGACATGTCGGCAGTTGGTATTTGGACATTGCGGCTGGAAAGTCTGTCTGGTCGGACGAGAGATATCGCATTTTCGGCTACGAATCTCACGAGATTCCCGCAAGTTTCGACACGTTCATGAATTCAATCCACGAAGGCGACCGTGCCCGCTTCCAGCGCTCCCTTGAGCGCTCGATCAAGGGAGACGAGCCGTGGAGCCATGAATTCCGCATTGTACGGCCTGATGGAGAGGTCCGGCTTATCCATAGCGAAGGGGAGGTGCAGCGTTCGCAAGACGGTGTTGCGGAGCGGATAATCGGCACGGTCTTGGACATAACGGAGCGAAAACAGACTGAGGATCAATTGCGCCGCGTAAAGGAGCAAGCCGAGGCCGCCAGCCGCACGAAAACGGAATTCCTGGCCAATATGAGTCATGAACTTCGAACGCCCCTTAATTCGATAATCGGTTTTAGCGAGGTCATGTCGCAGGAGGGGTACGGGCCACATGGCAACCCGAAGTATCAGGAGTATGCGACCGACATAAACACTTCCGGCCAACACCTTCTGGCGCTCATTAACGACATATTGGACGTGTCCGTAATTGAGTCCGGTCAAGTCTCTCTGAACGAGGCGCCGGTGGATGTTGTCGCGCTCGTCAAGAGTTGCAATCGGCTCATGGCGGGGCGGGCCAAGAGAACCGCCGTTGCCATTTCTTCAGACGCGCCGGAATCACTTCCACTCTTTTACGGAGACGAACGCCGGCTAAAGCAGGTCCTCATTAATCTGCTCTCGAACGCGGTCAAGTTCACACCCTCCAGCGGGACCGTGAATATGTCCGCTAAAGTCAGCGAGGACGGACGCTTCATTTTCAGGGTTAAGGATACGGGTATCGGAATTGCGCCGGAGAACATGGAACTCGTCCTCTCGCCATTTGGCCAGGTCCGCGACGCCGGAACGAACAGCCACGATGGCACCGGCCTGGGTTTGCCACTGAGCAAGTCGCTTGTGGAGCTCCACGGGGGTGCGCTGACCTTGGACAGCCAACCGGGTGAGGGAACCATGGCCGAGGTTTGTTTTCCCGAGGAACGCACAATCTTTCCAGGTTAGTGCCCGCCCGATTCGGCCTATTCACCGCCAACAAGGCGTCGGCGCCGCTCATTCATCGGCGCCGCTGCCACTGATGCCAAGCCCCTTGGTCAACATATCCGAAAAAATCTCCGCGATATCCTCAATCGTCCGTTCGCCGTCGGCCCGGAACCATTTGGGTATCCAATTTATGGCGCCGGCAACAACAAAGGCGGCGATGCGGGGGTCTGTCGCAGAAATGCTGCCGTCATTCATGCCGCTCTGAATCAGGGCCTGGATTCGATGGTCGATATTTCGGGCCTTGGCGCGTATTTCGGTTTCGTGATTCGGCGTCAGGGAAAAATACTCGCTGAGAACGGCAAACTGCCCCTCGGCCGGATCCAGCGTCCTGATCTGGTGCGCGATATATTGGGATAAGGCCCTTAGGCCGGTGGTGTTCTCGGCTTCGGCGCTATCCAGCGAGACCTCGGCATAATCGATGGCCGTTAGATAACACTGAAAAAGAAGCTCTTCCTTGCTCTTGGCGTAATGATAGATACCGGTCTTGGTAAGATTCAAATTCTTTGCGATGTCCTCGATCGAGGTTCCATTAAATCCCTTGGCCGCGAACTGCCGGCCGGCCTCGCGAAAAACCGCCTGGCGCCGGGCCTCGTACAGGGACTTGCGGCCAAAAAGAGCGAGTGTTGCTGGTCTTGCGGCTTCTCGTTGCGTCATCGGGGGCTCAAGGCATGACGCCGTAGCGCGCGACCGGCTCTGGTGGCTCGTGGCGCCGGTTGCGGGCGAAGGATAGCGCCCGGATGATCCGCGGGCGGGTCTCACGCGGGTCGATGACATCGTCCACGCTGAAAGTAATGGCGGCGTGGAAAGCGCCCGAGCATTGCCGGTAATTTTCCATCAATTCCTCGAACAGAGCATCTCTATCTTCTGCGGCATCGAGCTCGGCGCTGTGCGCGGCGAGAACCGCGCTTGACGGCGGCAGCGAGCCGAAATCGGCGTCCGGCCAGGCAAGAATTGCAATGTTACCGGCCGCTTCGCCGCCGCCCATGGCCATGGCGCCATAGCCGAAGGCCTTGCGAAGGATAACCGTCACCTTGGGCACATCCGCCCAGGCGATCGAATAATTCAGGGCCAGACCGGGGCGCAGCGTGCCCTCCCGTTCGGACTGTACGCCGGGCATAACGCCGGGCACATCCATCAAGAACACCAGGGGCACGTGATAGGCCGAACAAAGATCGATAAAGTGCCGCGCCTTGTGGGCGGCTTTGGCCGAAATGGCGCCGGCGAGTACCAAGGGCTGGTTGGCGACGATACCAACCGGGTGCCCATCCATGCGGGCGAAGCCGGTAATCATCATGGTCGCGTGCTCGGGCTTGATCTCGAAAAAGGACTCCCGGTCGACGACCAAGTCGATCACCTTCTTCATGTCATAGGGCTGCCGGGAATCCTTGGGCAGAATATTCAGCAGCGCTTCTTCCCTTCGCTCCACCGGATCATCCGTCGGCCAATGGGGTGGGTACGCCCAAGCGTTGTTGGGAAGATAGGACAAGAAGCACCTTGCCTGCAGGAGCGCCGCCTCCTCGTCCACGGCAATGTTGTCCGCAAGTCCGGACTCGCGGCAATGAACCTGTGTGCCGCCCAACTCTTCCTTCGTAACGTCCGTCCCGGTCGCCGCCTTCACCACGGGCGGCCCTCCGGCCGCCAGCATGCTGATCTTATCGACCATGATGATGAACTCGCACTGGCTGGCGGCGAGGGACGATTCTCCGGCGCTGGGGCCCATGACCACGGCCACTTGCGGCGCCCGGCCCGAGTGCCGGGCCATCACGGCGTAGTGCGGGGCGGCTGGCAGACCCTCGCCGATCATATCCTGCGCCCGTGCGCCGGCGCCGTCCAATAGCCAGACGATGGGCAGGCGCTCACGATAGGCGATGAATGCCGCCCGTTGTTTCTTGCGGCCATGCACAATGCCGTAGCTGCCGCCCATGATTGTGAAATCCTCACCGACGATACAGGCGGGCCGGCCGTCGATCCGGGCCAACCCCACGACCACGCCGTCGGCGGCGGTGATTTCATCGAGGGATTGCGCCCGGCCGGGTGCGCCGTGATGGGAAGCGAGCTGGCCGATCTCGTCAAAGCTGTCGCTGTCGACCAGGGCGGCGATGCGTTCACGAACCGTCTTTTTGCCCCGCTGTTGCTGGCGGGCGACCTTCTCGGGCCCGCCCATGGCGAGCGCGATCTGGCGGCGCTCTTTCAGTTCCTCAAGCGGGTCAAGGTCGGGCATAATGGGTCTCTGGTTGCTCGCGCGGCTGGTTTCGCTATGATGGGATAAGATTTAAACTATTGAAAACGATCGGATAATTTCTATTTATTGACCCATCATTCAAAATATTGAATTGTTAGTCAAGATACAGGAATGTTCGGCCAGGGGCAAGTCCGACGTGTTCCGGCGCATTCCAGTAGTGGCGGGCTCGGGGAAATGGGGGTTGTAATGCACGAAGACGGGAAGATGGAGCGGACCATCGGCGTGGCGGGCGCGGTGGCGACCCTGGTCGGGTTTGTCATCGGCATATCGGTCTTTCTGCTGCCGGGCGAATTGGCCGGTGTGGCCGGGCCGGCGGTGATCTTGTCCTACGGACTGGCGTCGATCATGGCCATGTTCTCCTGCTTTGTCGGTGCACAGGTCGGCGTCATTTTCCCGGTCAGCGGCGCCAGTTTTGTTTCCATGGCGCGGCTGATATCGCCTTTTTTCGGCTTCATGGCCCTTTGGTTGACGCTCTGCGCCGTTGCCATTGCCGTGGCGCTTGTCGGCTACGGCTTCGCCGACTACTTCGAGTTGCTGGTGCCCGGGCTAGACCGGACGTCGGTGGCAGTCGCGGTCATTTTGTTTTTCGCCGGGCTCAATCTGATGGGCGCCGAGATGACGGTGGGCGGACAGGGGGTGTTGGTCGCTCTTTTTATGACAGTACTGGTTGTCCTGTGCGGCGCCGGTATTGGCAAAGTCGACTGGAATTTGCTGCGGCCGTTTGTGCCCAACGGTTATAGCTCCGTATTCAACGCCGCGATCCCGGCGTTTTTTTCCTACGCCGGATTTCTCATGATTATTGAATTGGGCGGTGAGGTGACGCGGCCGTCCCGAACCATCCCACGGGCGCTTTTGATCAGTTTTGTCGTTGTGTTGTTGACCTACTCGTCGGTTTCGCTGATTGTCGTGGGTACCGTACCCTGGCAGCAACTCGGCGGCATGTCGGCGCCCGTGGGCGAAGTCGCCGCCCGCATATTGCCGCCCTGGACGGCCAACATTATTACGTTGACCATTCTGGCCGCCGCGGGCACTTCCATAAACGCTATACTCTTCGGCTATTCCCGGGACGTGCTGGCCATGGCGCGCGCCGGACTGTTTCCAAGTGAAATGGCTAGAATTTCAGAAAAGCGCGGCGCGCCGGTTTATGGCGTTATCGTTTTGACGGTTCTCTCCTTGATCGCCGTTCTCTTTAGCGCCTCCATAACCGAGTATGCCACTGTGATCGTCTTGTCGATCATGGCGGTACAGATTCTCCTCGGGTGGGTGGCGCTGCGCATTCCGCGCCGCCTTGAATCCCGGTACAGGAACGCTGAATTCAAGTTGGGGCGGTTCGGCCTTCCGTTCTTTTCCATTGGCATGATGCTGTTTTCCGCATTGTTCATATACATCGGCATGACGGCAAGCCCCGGCGCCGGAATGTTTGCCGGCGTGATCCTGTTTATTGGAGTCGTCTATTATCAACTGCGCCGGCGCTTCTTGGCTTCCCGATCCATTTCCGTTGAAGCCCTTGTCGCCGAAGAAGTTTCGCGCATGGACGGTGGTCACGAATAGGCGCGCGCCTCAATATTCAGTAGTTCTTTCAACCAGCGCCGACGGGATTTTCATCGAACGGCCATTTTGGGCGCTCGATGTTCCTGTAAGTCAGTTGCGTGACGTCCGCTCCTAGCGTGCCCGGCCCATCAAGATGAAGCACTTCGGCGGCCAGGGGCGCGAAGCCGGCATAAAAATGATGGGATGATTTCACGGCGACGAGCTTCTTCGCTTTCGGATCAATGCCCAAGTTGGTGAACAAGTCCGGGCCCAGGGCCTGGGTGCGGTTTGAGGTCAAGGCAATCTCGATACCGCCGTAGTTAATGGCGGCGGCTATCCCAAGGGACGTGTCCGTACCGGCGAAAGTTTGCAAGAGCTCGTCGCACAGCGCCGTGACTTCGATATGAAGGTCCAGAGGGTCACCGGAAGTCGGCCCCATCTTGCCGCCGATGCGCAAGTCCAGGGTCGCGCCGACACCAGCTTCAAAACACTGCTGCACGGCGACCGGGTCCCATAAGGGGCCAAGGCAGGCGCTATCCACGCCCTGGGCAATGAATTCCCGCAACAGGAAGGTCGAATCGCAGGGCGCGCCGCCGCCCGGGTTGTCGGTGGAATCGGCCAGCACCACCGGAAAAGCCTTTGCCGCCCAAGCCTGTTTGACTCCCACGTCCATGGGGAGTTGCTCGGACCCGGTTTTGCCGCGCAATTCGTACAATTCCGCCGCCAGTTGATCGGCCAGGGCTTGACCTTCTTGCGCGCGGTTATCGGTAATCACCAGAACCTTGGTGCCCATGTCGGGGACGTCACCCCAAGGGAATCCGTGGGCGACCGAAATTGACAGGATTCCGTTCTGCCCTTCCAGGGACTGGATCTTGCTGACAAATCCCTTCATGGGTTCAGCCGTCGTGTGGTACATGCCGATCATGTGACAATCGGTGAGCGACATTGTGGGGATGACGTCACCCTTGGCCTTTCCGGCGAGAATATCCAGAAGTTCCTCGGCGCGCTCCCGAAAGTCCGTGTGCGGATATTCCTTGAAGCAAAGAATGGCATCCGCGTGCTCGATCATGGTCCCGGTCATGTGGCAGTGGGGGTCAATTTCCAAACCCACGGCGACTTCGGCGCCGACAATTTCGCGAATCCGCGTCAACACATCGCCCTCGCAATCGGCGTACCCGTCCGCGACCATGGCGCCGTGCATTTGAAGGGCAACGATGTCGACGGGCAGGGCGGCCTTGAGCTGATCGAGTATTTCGTCACGCAGGGATTCATACACAGCACGAACCGTAAGGCCGCCCGGCTGACAAAAGGCGCAGGTGCCCTCAACAACGTCCCAATCGTCGCTTGCGGCGCGGCGCTTCGCCGCCATTAGGGGTGAAGCGTACTCAACCTCGGCTTCCGGGATTTCACCGGGCCGCATTAGCATGCCATCGCGGAACGCCTGCATGCCTGAAGGTATGGGTGAAAAGGTATTGGTTTCGGTGCCCAGCGTGGCCGAAAAAATTCTCATTTTTTTCTACTTCAATTATCTATTTCGTGGCTTACATGCCCAATCCGGCGTGCCCGGACAATAGCATGCCACCGTCGCAGGGGATGACCGCGCCGGTAATATACGACGCCTTGTCGGTGCACAGGAATACCGCCAAGTTGGCAACGTCGTCCGTTGTGCCCAGGCGGCCTATGGGTACGGCGTCTCCCGCCCGATCAAGGGCGTCCGGCGACGGTGCCAGGCGGGCCATGCCCTCGGTGCCCTCGATGGGGCCGGGAACGA
>CAYOOG010000095.1:0-10231 GCA_964405515.1 uncultured Alphaproteobacteria bacterium
CTGGTTGCCCACGCCCGCCTTGAATTCGACGAATTCGAGGGCACGCCCCTTATTCAGGTTATTTTGCGCCGGTTTGGGCCCCTGGGCGAGCGTGTGGTGGTCGAGGAGTTTGCCGGCGACAGCGGCGGCCTGCTGGACAGCCTGCTTATACAGATCGCCGATCTGACGGCCGGGCGGCTGGAAGAGGAATGGAAGGCCATAACGGTCCTTGATTTCAATGCCCAGACCAAGCTTTCGACGCAGGTGCCGGTGGTGGGGCTGGGCGACTGGCTGGAAGTACGGCGGCGACTGGGCGAGGTTGCCATGGTCCGCAAGGTTGATCTGCAATCCCTATCGACCGAGGGTGCCCAGGTTATGTTGCATTATCTGGGCAACTCCCAGCAATTGGTGTTATCTCTTGCTCAGAGTGATCTCGACCTGACCTACGATGACGGTTTTTGGGCCTTGAACATGCGTCAGCGGGTGGCACCGGTGGACACGCCGGGGCCCGTGGGGGTCGGGATCGACACGAACAAAGAGCCGGACATCGAGCCGAATTTTGCAGGTGGAGAACAAGGTTGAAACCAGCGGAACAAATGCGCTTTTGGTTGATCTGCTTACTAGCGGTCGGCCTCGGCCTTTATTTGTTGAGCAATATCTTACTGCCCTTCGTGGCCGGCATGGCCATCGCCTACTTTTTTGATCCTGCGGCAGACAAGTTGGAAGAACGCGGCCTAGCCCGCGGAGTTGCCGCTGCCACAATAATAATCGGCTTTCTAACCGTCCTGGTTGTTGGCGGAATTCTATTGGCGCCGGTGCTGGAAGAGCAGGTCCTGGCGTTCATCGAGAATCTGCCTGATTACATCAACAGGAGCTGGGCAGCCTTCAGTCCCTTGTATGAACGCGTCGTTGCCGCCTTGCCCCTGGACGCCGAGGCTAATGTCGGTAAATCGGCAAGCAGTGCGGCAGAGCGGATCATGGCCTGGGGCGGGAATCTGGTCGGCGGTGTCTGGAAGGGCGCCGGGAATTTCTTCAACCTGCTCGGGTTGATGCTCATTACACCGGTTGTCGCTTTTTTCCTGCTGCGCGATTGGGACCGTATCGTTGCCAAGATCAATGGTTGGCTGCCCCGCGATCACGCTGAAGTCATCCGCCGGCAGGTCAGTCTTGCCGATCGGGCGCTTGCCGGGTTTGCCCGAGGCCAAGCGACCGTGTGCATGATCCTGGGAACGGCTTACGCGATAGGCTGGTCCATGGCCGGACTGGAATTCGGCTTGGTGATTGGCTTGGTGACCGGCCTATTGGCGTTTGTGCCCTACGCAGGTGCGTTTCTGGGCCTGATCGTCGCTCTGGCCATCGCAGTCGGTCAATTCTGGCCGGATTACACGTCCATTGCCCTGGTCGCACTTGTCTTCGCGGTCGTACAGACCACTGACGCCAGCTTCATCACGCCGAGGCTTATGGGTCATCACGTCGGGCTGCACCCGGTTTGGATTCTCTTCGCCTTGCTCACCGGTGGCGCCTTGTTCGGCTTTGTCGGGGTTCTGGTGGCGGTGCCAACGGCGGCAGTGGTCGGCGTTCTGGTGCGTTTCGCCATTGACCGTTATCTGGAAAGCGGTGTCTTCCTCGGCCGGGACGGGCAGGGAGACGGCGGCGGATCATGAGCGGCGCGCCCGACCGGCCTCGCCAGTTATCTCTCGACCTTCCCCACCGACCGGCCTACGGACGTGACGATTTTCTCGTCAACGCCTGCAATGCGGAAGCCGTGGACTGGGTTGATCGGTGGCCAGACTGGCCGGTACCGGCCTTGGCCGTGCATGGACCTACAGCTTGCGGCAAGACGCACTTGATTCACGTTTGGCGGGCCCGTTCCGGCGCCCAGCTCGTGGCGGGAGCGGCGCTGGGCATGTCCGGCGTGTCGGCGATCCTGGAGGGGGAGGCTGCCGTTGCCCTTGAAGACGCCGACCGCGTGAGTGACGAAGAAGCGTTGCTCCACGTCTACAATTGGGTCGTCGAGGAGCGTGGCACACTGATGCTCAGCGGCCGTAGCGCGCCGGCACGCTGGCCGCTCAAGCTCCCCGATCTGGCGTCGAGGCTGGCGACCCTGCCGGTGGCGGAAATCCAGACACCGGATGATGAGCTGTTGGGCGGCATTCTGGTCAAGCAGTTTCACCAGCGGCAACTGCGGGTGGGAGAGGACGTGGTGCGTTACATGCTGCGGCGCATGGAGCGTTCCTTTGCTGCCGTTCATCGTCTGGCGCAACAATTGGACGATCTGTCCCTGGCCGAGGGCCGCGCCGTGACCATCGCCCTGGCCCGCTCCGTGCTGGAGTTAGACAGCGAAAACAATTGATTTATAAGGCTTTTTGTCTTTTTGCGGGGTAGCGGTGTATGCTGCGCCCACGTTCTAATCCATGGAGTTGAGATCAGCATGGCGCGTCGAGCCAAGAATCCCCAGTCCGCAAAACAGACTGGTGACCGAGAGGGACAGGAGGCCACCAGTTGCGGACCGTTGCCCTTGCCGGCGGTCGGGGCTATCGATTCACAATCGCCGGGGCGCTTTATCAATCGCGAGTTATCATGGTTGTCTTTCAGCATGCGGGTGCTGGAAGAAGCCTTCAACAAGGATCACCCTTTGTTGGAGCGGGTACGCTTTCTGTCCATTTGCGGGAATAATCTTGATGAATTCTACATGGTGCGGGTGGCCGGCCTGCGCGGACAGATTGGCGCCGGCGTTGAACACCTGAGCCAGGATGGGCGCACCCCGGCAGAGCAGCTCGAGGCGGTAATAGAGCAAACGCAAGTGCTTCTCAGCGGGCAACAGGAGTGTTGGCTTGAATTGCGCGGGGAATTACGCGAGGCCGGTATATCGGTGATCGAACCCGATGAACTAGTGGCTGATGACATGCCGTGGATTGAGCGGCACTTTCTTGAGCACATTTTCCCCGTACTCACACCGCTGGCCATCGATCCGGCCCATCCCTTTCCCTTCCTGCCTAACCTCGGATTCGCCCAGGTGCTTCAACTCCGGCGGCAAAAAGACGGGCAGGTGTTGAACGCTCTTGTGCCCTTGCCGCCGCAAGTTGACCGTTTCGTGCGCATGCCCGGTGAAGATATGCGTCTTCTGAGCATCGAGGATTTGGTGGTGATGTTCGTGGACCGCCTGTTCCCGGGCTACGACATGGATGGGCGGGGACTTTTCCGCATCCTGCGCGACAGCGACATCGAGATCGAGGAAGAAGCCGACGATTTGGTGCGCTCGTTTGAGTCCGCCTTGCGCCGTCGCCGTCGGGGCAGCGTTATCCGGCTGACAGTCGACAAGAACATGCCCGAGACGTTACGGAAACTTGTTACCCAGTCCCTCGATGTGGAAGAGCGGGATATCGTCACCGTCGAAGCTTTGGTGGGCGTTGCGGATACGCACCAGATCATTGTTCCGGGTCGCCTCGATCTGAAGTACCCACCCCACGAGCCCCGTTTTCCAGAACGGATCAGGGAAAACAGCGGCGACGTTTTTGCGGCCATTCGCGAAAAAGACATGGTCATCCACCACCCTTATGAAAGCTTTGATGCGGTTCTGCAATTTCTCTCGCAGGCGGCGGCTGATCCGGACGTGGTGGCAATCAAGCAGACTCTTTATCGCACCAGTGATGAATCTCCCATCGTTAAGGCGCTGATCTCGGCAGCGGAGGCCGGTAAGACAGTGACTGCGCTGATCGAATTGAAGGCGCGCTTTGACGAAGCAGCCAATATCAAGCTGGCCCGGGATATGGAGCGCGCCGGTATTCAGGTTGTCTACGGCTTCTTCGATATGAAGACCCATGCCAAGGTGTCTCTTGTGGTGCGGCGCGAAGGCTCGCAACTGGCCAGTTATGTGCACTACGGAACCGGCAACTATCACCCGGTCACGGCCCGGATATACGCGGATTTATCGTTCTTCACCGCCGACCCGGCCATGGGCCGTGACACCAGCAACCTGTTCAATTATTTGACCGGTTACGCCGAGCCCAAGGATTTCGAGAAAGTTGCCGTCTCTCCCCATGACATGCGCGACGCGGTTATTGGCCACATCAACGATGAAATCGAGCACGCTAAGGCGGGGCGGCCCGGCGCAGTTTGGGCAAAGCTCAACTCGCTGGTCGACGGCCAAGTGATCGACGCCCTTTATGCGGCAAGTCAGGCTGGCGTTTCCATTGAGCTTATCGTGCGGGGTATTTGCTGCTTGCGGCCGGGCGTACCGGGCCTGTCCGAGAACATCCGGGTCAAGAGCATCGTCGGGCGGTTTCTTGAGCACTCTCGCATTGTCTGTTTCGGCTGCGGCGAGGGACTACCGTCTCCTAAATCCAAGGTCTACATTTCGTCCGCCGATTGGATGCCGCGCAATTTCGACCGTCGGGTGGAGGCCCTGGTGCCGGTTGAGAATCCGACGGTCCACGAACAGATTCAGGACCAGATCATGGTCGCCAATTTCAATGATGAGGCGCAAAGCTGGACCCTGGACGCCACCGGCCGGTATACGCGCGTAGAGCCGGCAGGCCCCAAGCCGTTCCGGGCGCATGACTATTTTCTGACCAACCCCAGCTTGTCGGGCCGCGGGGCGGCGCTGCGCAAGGAAGGCAGCGTTCCCAAGCTGGTGTTGGGAGAGGGCGGCGACTGACACGCCGCGCCGATACCATGTCAAGTCCCGAAATTAGCGTGAATGCTGGCGAACTCTGTGGCACGGAGGCTGATGCAACCCGTTTCTGCCTTGACCACAAGATCGCGATCGTCGATGTGGGCTCGAATTCCGTGCGCATGGTCGTCTATGGCGACGGTCCCGCGCCTACTCCGATGTTTAACGAGAAAGTCCTTTGCGGCATTGGGCGGGACATTGGCCGCAGCGGACAATTGCACGCCAAAGGCGCGGCGCAGGCACTGAGCGCCCTAGAACGCTTTCGCAGCCTCATCGACGCCATGGGGGTGGAGTGTGTCGTCGCGGTGGCCACGGCGGCGGTTCGTGACGCCGACGACGGTAGGGACTTCATCGCCACGGCTGAACGGGACGCGGGCATGTCGGTCCGGCTCCTGAGCGGCGAGGAAGAAGCGCGTTATGCCGCCGAAGGTGTGTCCTATGCCATACCCGGAGCCAAGGGATTGGTTGGTGACCTCGGCGGCGGCAGTCTGGAACTGATCGGCTTAAGCGGAAGTTCCGCCGGGGAATCCGTATCCTTGCCCCTCGGCCCGTTGCGTTTGGCGGATGAAGCCCCCGGCAATCCCAACGCCCGGCGCCGTTTCATCAGGGACTCCCTCAGTCGTCTCGCTTGGTTGCCAAAATACGGCGGCGATGCCGTTTACGTTGTCGGCGGGGCTTGGCGTTCCCTTTGCCGCGTGTATATGGCGCAAATGGATTATCCCCTGCGCACGCTGCATAACTACAGCGTCGGCGCCAAGTCATTCACCAAGTTGGCAAAGAGTATCGCACAACTCACCGACGGTGATCTGGAGGAGCTGGCAGTTGTGCCGCGCCGCCGCCGCGCCAATCTACCCGCCGCCGCCATGGTATTGGATGAACTGGTGAGCTTGGTTCAGCCGGCGAATGTTGTCGTCTCAAGTTACGGGCTGCGGGAAGGGCTGCTGCGGGAGCAGATGGACCCGCAGGTTAAGCACGGGGATCCGCTTATCGATGCCTGCCGGACCCAGGGCAACGATCTGGCCCGCTATCCCGGGCAGGGTGATCGTGTTTTTGATTGGTTGGCTCCATTGTTCGTCGGCACCCGAGACGAGCGCCTGCGCCAAGCTGCCAGCCATTTGGGTGATATGAGTTGGCGCATGCATGCAAATTACCGGGCGGAACAGACGTTTCTCAGTATCTTGAGCGCGCCCTTCGTGGCCATTGACCACGGCGAGAGGGCGGTCTTGGCGCTTGCCATGTTTGCGCGTTATGGCAGCGGCGGTGCGCAACAGATGGCGTCGGCCTCGGCTAAGTTGATCAGCGCGGAACGTGCGGCGGGCGCCGCCAAAATAGGCCTTGCCCTACGCCTGGCGCACACGCTGTGTGGTGGCAATCCAGAACTCTTGGCAGGAACCAGCATTGGTGTAGATGAGGGCGTACTGAGTCTTCGTCTCGGTGGCGACAAGAAATTCTTGGGGGGTGAAATGGTGGAGCGACGACTCAGGGAATTGGCGGCGTCCTGCGGATATCAGGCCAGAGTGGTGGCCTAGGGGCTTTCCGACCGTAGCTAATTCACTCTTCGATATGCTCGATCAAGACAATCTTTCCGTTGTCTATGGCCATACCGAGCTTGCCATGCTTCAAGGCCAGGGCATCGCGGCCGAACATATCGAACCGCCAGCCCTTCAACAAACGGATGGGCGCTTCATCGCTGGCTGCCAGCAATTCCAAGTCGGCGGTGTTGTATACCAGCTTTTGCGCTACGCCGTTTTCCTCGCATTTCATCTTCAAGAATACTTTCAAGAGATCGAGCAGGGCCGTGCTGACTTTCTGTTTCTTTCCGGCGGGCGGCGGCTCGGGCAGTGATTCCTCCGGCAGTTCCACACCATGTCTAATGGCAACGAGCAAATCTTCGGCGCTCGATGAGCGCTCGAAACCCTTTGGCACGCCGCGCAGCCGGGCAAGTTGATCCTTATCCGCGGGTCGCTGCGCGGCTAACTCGGTCAGGCCATCGTCCTTCATCACGCGGTTGCGTGGCACGTCCTTGGTTTGCGCCTGAATCTCCCGCCATGCGGCGACTTTCTGCAGAACGGCCAGGAAGCGCGGGTCGCGGCTGCGGCTCTTGATGCGCCGCCAGGCATTTTCCGGACTGAGATCATAGGTCGCGGGAGATTCCAGTTCTTCCATTTCAGCGGCTAGCCATACAGATCGCCCGTTTGCCTCAAGTTTGCCAAGCAGGCGCTCATAGACGACGCGCAAGTAAGTCACGTCTTCAGCGGCGTATTTCAATTGCCGGTCGGTCAGAGGGCGCCGTGCCCAATCTGTATACCGCGAGCTCTTGTCGAGCTTGCCCTTGGCGAGCTTAGCCACCAGGGTCTCGTAGCCGACGGAATCGCCATAGCCACAGGCCATGGCCGCCACCTGCGTGTCGAACAGGGGGTGGGGAATCTTGCCGCTCTGGTGATAGAAAATCTCGATATCCTGGCGGGCGGCGTGAAAGACCTTGACCACCGTCTCATCCACGAGGAAATCGTAGAGCGGGGCCAGATCCATGCCCTCTGCCATGGGGTCTACGATGCTGGTTGAATCGGGTCCGCCGAGTTGAATCAGGCAGAGCACAGGCCAATAGGTGCGGTCGCGCATGAATTCCGTGTCCACAGTGACGAAATCCGCCGTGGACAGGCGTTCGCAAAGGGTGGCCAGGTCCGCCGTTGTAGTCAGAATATCCATGGGCAGAGCTATACACGTCCGGGGGCGGGCCTGTCGATGCGCAAAAGACGCGGGTATTGAGGCCGGGGCTTGACAGAAAGGGCGGTTGTGTGCGCTTTACGCCGTCGACCCTGGTGGCCCTTCCTGGTCCCGGTGGCTGGAACTAGGTTGGAGAAGATGCACAAGTTCAGATCACACACCTGTGGCGCTTTGCGCGAGGAGAACGTGGGCGAGACCGTGCGTGTCTCCGGCTGGGTGCACCGCAAACGCGATCACGGGAATCTGCTGTTTATCGATCTGCGTGACCACTATGGCCTGACCCAATGCGTAATCGAGAACGACAACCCCATATTCACGGGCGTTGAAGCCGTGCGTTCGGAATCCGTGGTTACCGTGGACGGCACCGTGGTCAAGCGTAGCGCCGACCAAATCAATCTAAATCTGGATACCGGGCAGATCGAGGTGCGGATTACCGGCTTCGGCGTCGAATCGGCTGCCAAAGAGCTGCCCATGCCGGTATTTGGTGAGCACGACTATCCCGAGGATATTCGCCTGCGCTACCGCTTTCTTGACCTCAGGCGCGAGCAGTTGCACGAGAATATCGTGCTCAGGTCAAAAATCATCGCCAGCATTCGCCGCCGCATGACGGAACAGGATTTTCTCGAAATTCAGACGCCGATCCTGACGGCTTCCTCGCCGGAGGGCGCACGCGATTTTCTGGTGCCCAGCCGTTTGCATCCCGGCAAGTTTTATGCGCTTCCCCAGGCGCCCCAGCAGTTCAAGCAGCTGGCCATGATTTCCGGCTTCGACCGTTATTTCCAGATCGCGCCCTGCTTTCGGGATGAGGACGCCCGGGCAGATCGCTCGCCTGGTGAGTTCTATCAACTGGACCTGGAAATGGCCTTCGTCGAGCAGGAGGACGTCTTCGCCGCCATCGAACCGGTTATGCATGGTGTGTTCGAGGAATTCAGTGACAATACGGTGACGCCGGCGCCGTTTCCGCGCATCACCTACAAAGAGGCCATGCTCAAGTACGGCAGCGACAAGCCGGACCTCCGCAATCCCTTGGAGATCATGGACGTCACGGAGGTGTTCCGGGATTCCGGCTTCTCGATTTTCGCCAAGGCCGTGGCCGGCGGCGCTGTTGTGCGTGGTGTCCCGGCGCCGGGTACGGCGGGTCAGCCGCGCAGCTTCTTCGACAAGATGAACGACTGGGCGCGCTCTGAAGGCTGGCCGGGACTGGGCTATATCATTTTCGGCGAGGAGGGCGGCAAGGGCCCCATTGCCAAGAACCTGGGCGAGGAGGGCGTCGTCGAGTTGATGAAGGCCACCGGCCTTGGCCCGGGCGATTCGGTCTTCTTTGCCTGTGATGCGCCGGCGGGAGCGGCGCGGCTGGCGGGGCTGGCGCTTACGCGGCTGGTCGATCTGCTGGATTTGTTCGAACCTGGCACATTCCGTTTTTGCTGGATTATAGACTATCCATTGTTCGAGATGAACGAGACGGAAAAGAAGATCGATTTCAGCCACAATCCGTTTTCCATGCCGCAGGGTGGCCTGGAGGTGCTGGAAAGCCAAGACCCCTTGGACGTGCTCGGTTACCAGTACGACATTGTCTGCAACGGCGTTGAGCTGTCGAGCGGCGCCATCCGGAACCACAAGCCGGAGATCATGTACAAGGCATTCGAAATCGCCGGCTACGGCAAGGACGTGGTGGAAAGCCGCTTCGGCGGCATGCTGAGCGCGCTGAAATTCGGCGCGCCGCCCCACGGCGGCATTGCCCCCGGGATCGATCGTATCGTCATGCTGCTGGCGGGGGAGGATAACCTGCGTGAGGTCATCATGTTCCCCATGAACCAGCAGGCCGAGGATTTGATGATGCAGGCGCCGGGTGACGTCAGCCCCAAACAGTTACGCGAATTGCATATCCGCCTCTCCCTGCCGGAAGAGAAGAAAGAGTAAAAGAAACAGGAGCGTCCTGCGCTCCCGTTTCAAGTCGAAAAATCTTTCCCTAGATTATGAACAGCCGCTGGTGCCGCCGCAGGTGTCGCACTTCAGGCAGGTCCCATTTCGGACCAGTGTGAAATTGCCGCACTCACTGCAAGCATCGCCTTCGTAGCCTTTGATGCGGGCGGCGCGAACCTGATCGACATTTCCGCCGCCGCCTTCAAACACTTGCGAACTGACAACCACGGACTCGGCTTCGACCGTGGTCGTGGCGGTGGCAAAATGAGCGCTTGCTGCCATTTCCGCATGTGCTTCGCCGGTCGCGCCGTTTTCCACTGCCTGTTGGCCATTGCCGGTCAAGACGTAGAGGTTGCTGCGGACGTAGCCGGTACTGGTCAGTCCCATGGCTGCGGCCACGGCTTCGGCGCCGGGCAGTTCTTCCTCCGGGTCGGCGTCGGCCTTGGCCGCGCCGGCGAGGCTGCCCATGCCCATGGCATCCATGCGCATATCCTCGGGATCGCCATGGGCGAGATCGTCCCGGCCCATGTATGAAATGGCGAGCTCGCGGAACACATAATCCAAAAGCGACGTGGACATCTTGATTGCTTCGTTACCGACGACCATGCCCTGGGGTTCGAACCGGGTAAACACGAAGGCGTCCACGTATTCGTCCAAGGGCACGCCGTATTGCAAGCCGATGGAAATGGCTATGGCGAAATTGTTCATCAGGCTGCGGAAGGCGGCGCCCTCCTTATGCATGTCGATGAATATTTCACCCAGCGCGCCGTCGTCGTACTCGCCGGTACGTAAGTAGACCTTGTGTCCGCCGACCGTGGCTTTTTGAGTGTAACCCTTGCGCCGCTGAGGCATTCGCTTGCGCTCGTTGCTGACGATGCGCTCGACGATGCGCTCGGCGATGACCTGAGGCTGGGCGGTCGCCGCCGCTTC
>CAYOOG010000096.1:0-8214 GCA_964405515.1 uncultured Alphaproteobacteria bacterium
TGGCACATGAAGATTCTGCAATACGGAATCCGACACAATCAGATCGAAGGGCTCATCCTCGTATTCCAGATAGTCCGCCGTCACAAACCGCGCGCGGCCCGCCAGTCCCAATTCATCCGCTTGCCCCGCAGCAACCTCGACGTTTTCCACCGACACATCAACACCGGCCAGGGAAGCGCCGGGGTAAGCCACGGCCAGATCACAAAGTTGCCCGCCGGTGCCGCAGCCCAAATCAAGAATGCGCGGGCTCCCTTCCGCCGCCAGATGACGCCGGGCGATGTCGGTTAGAATCCGCAGCCGCTCGTCCGTCGCGGTGAAAGTCCTGCCCTGAAAAACCTCGCTCACGCCTGTGATGCCTGTTCAAGTACGCCGGCCGGAGTGCTCCAGGCGTAGCGGTCGTCCCCGTCGATGGTCTCCAGAAACGCGCGGTAAATTTCAAGCATTGGACCGTTGCCGGAAAAACGCGCCTCGCAATGGGTCAACAGCACCACAACGCCGCCGGAACGTGAAATGAGCGCCGCCGCATTAAGCCACAGATCAAGGATTTCCCCGGGCGAGTGACCAAGGAACCGCAGGCTGCCGTCGCGGGGCATCGAGAGTGGAATTTCCGGAATCCCGCAGGCCTCGAATGGCCGGGCGCTGGCGCAGCCGTTGTTGGGCGTCGGAAACAGGCCGCCGGTGGTTGGAATGCTGCTGTCGTAGCGATAGAGACGCCCCAAATCCCCGAGCAGCGCCCTGGTACGGATCAAAGAGGGCGAGCGATACCCGGTGACGCCGTAGCGCTCTATGAGCCCCACGGCCCCGTCCAAACGGCGGCGGCGCTCCCCGGCATCAAGGTACGACATCCGCCCGCTATGATCGTAGCCGTGTATGCCCACCTCGTGCCCCCGGGCCGTCACCTGACCGAGCAGGCCGTGGTCAATCTCCCAGGCGCACGGCACGATGTAATTGGCCGACCGCGCGCCCACTTGTTCCTCCAGATCGAGGAAATGCGCCACCAGATTGCTCAGTCCTTCGAGGGAATCCAGGTCGTGGCTCAGGATCACCGGCGTCGGCCCAACCGCGAAGGGCGACACGTCACCCGCCAGGTCGGCCAGGAAGTCGGCGCTCAGGTCCACCGGCCAGCGGGGAAACTTGGCCCAGGTCTCGACTTTTCGGCGCTGCCGCCGTCCCATAACCGAGGCAATGCGGCTTCTGAGCCACGGCGGTATACGCTGATAGGAAAAC
This sequence comes from uncultured Alphaproteobacteria bacterium, assembly GCA_964405515.1. GTDB lineage: Bacteria > Pseudomonadota > Alphaproteobacteria > JAPYRI01 > JAPYRI01 > CAYOOG01. Next base: position 1,228 of record CAYOOG010000096.1, read on the forward strand.
GGCAGGCGGCTGCCGGGGGGCGGGATATCGGTAAACGCCCGGACGGCACGCACTTCACCGGCGGCGCCCGCCAGCGCCGCTTTTTCGCACGACGCGAGGCCTTTCGATGATGCGAGCAATGCGGCGGGAACGGTGATGGTCTGCCCCGCCGCCCAGTCCGGCGCACCATCCAGGTTCGACTCGTCGAGCCGTAAAGCCAACAAGTCGCTTGTCATATTTATTCGGCGCCGCCGCCCGCCGCCGGTCCCGGTGAGCGTTCTGTTTCAGGTGCGTCCCCGGACCTATCGCTGATAAAATACAGCGGCCGCCCGGCGGCCTCGGTATAAATGCGGTAAAGGTACTCGCCGACAATACCCATCATCAGGAATTGCACACCGGCGAAAATGCTAAGTCCGAACATGACGCCGGTCCAGCCGGGAAGCGTATCGCCTCCCAGCCAATTGACCACCAAAAAGGTGCTGAACGCCACGGCGCCCAGGGAAATCAGAACACCGGCCCAGGTCATGAGCCGCGCCGGCAGATTGGAAAAGCCCATGAAGGTGTCGTACATGGCGCTCAACATGGCGCGGACACTCCACTTGGAATGTCCAGCCAGGCGCTTGGCGCGGTCGTACTCGACGATCTCTTGGCGGAACCCGGTCCAGGCAACCAGGGCGAAGGTAATGCGGTTACGCTCGGGGAATTGGCGATAGCAATCCAACACCAGACGGTCCATCAGAAGGAAACTGCCGGTGTTGAAACGCGAGCCCTTGGGCATGGCATGGCGGCGGATAAGCAAGAAGAAGAATCTGCTCGCCAAAACGCGCCAAGTTGAATCCCGGCGGGACTTGCGGTGTCCCCATACAATCTGCGCGCCGCCACGCCATTTTTCGATAAATTCCAAAATGGCGCTGGGCGGATCCTGCAAATCGGCGGCAAGGACACTAACGGCATCGCCCCCGGCATGGGCAAGGCCGGCTGAAAGCGCGTTGTGCGCGCCGAAATTCCGCGACAACCGCAAACCGCTATAGCGCGCATCGGCGGCGCAGATTTTTTCAATCATCTCCCAGCTTTCGTCCCGGCTGCCGTCGTCGACGAACAGCACGCGAAAATCGCAGGTCTTGTCGGCGAAAAGAACTTCCTCGACCCCCTTGGCGTAGGCGTCGAGATTTTCCGCCTCGTCATAGACCGGCGTGACAATTGTAATCGTTGGCTTTGCAGAACCGCTCAATTTACTTCACCCCAAACTTCAAACCGGGACCCCAGGAGTTGCGCCAGCTTTTGGTTCGGCTTCTCGTAGCGCCGGGCCAGTGCCGATCCTATCTCATCCGTCATCGCCTCGCCCTTGTCCTCTGTGGTATTGATCACGCCCAGCCCCCGGTAATCGTCGGCTCGTGCTTCAACACCCAGGTATTGCTGAAGTCGTCCCGCCAAATCACCGGGCCGGGCCATGACATCCTCGTAACGTAAGCACAAAATACGCTCCAAGCCAAACAACTCCACATAGGGCTGTAGCATATCCGCGTACAGCCCCCGTTGGAAATAAGCAAATGGCCGCGCATACTTAAGGTCATCGGGCAAATCGGCGAGCCGCTGCCCCTCCAATTCCAGCGCCGTCTCGAACGATTCGCTCTCCAGGCCGTTTGACCGGGTCCACAAATAGTTTGAGTAGGCTCGCTCCGCCGGGTCGCGCAGGATAAACACCAGCCTGACCCCGGGCAAATCCGCGTGAATCCGACCGGCGGCAACCGGCGATTCCAGATAATTGGTGCTTTTTTCACCGGCGAGCTGGCCGTCCTCGGCTCCGGCAAACCAGTTCTCGGCATAATAATCGAGGCCCTTCTCATAGACCTCGTCGATCAGGAAAAACTTGGGCTCGGGGTTTACCGGCTGGGCCATGTAAATACCGGGATGCCGGTCGAGCAAATGCCACAGCCAGGTGGTGGCGCAACGGGGAGCCCCGCCAATGATAAAGCCCGGCAACCGCCCGGCACTCATGACCCCTGCCCGTCCGGCTTCCGGACGACGGTCAGGATCGTCGGCGCCATCCTGAAAAAACTTCGGCGACCGATGAAGGGCGCGTCGAGAAACTTGATGGGGAACAACAAGACACTGAAAATCAGTGAAAAAATTGCACGGGCGGATTCGTTCCCCAGGCTGAAAACCGTCGATAAAAACTCAATGAGTCCGGTTAGAAAATAAGTTACGGGGCCGGTTGCGTTGCGCTGCTCGAGCAACTCCCAGTCCTTGAACAGAGCCGCCGCGCCGCTATGGGTCAGGCGCGTGTAGTCGTGGGGCGAGGCGTGATAGGGATAAAGGAATGGAATGAGGTGCATTCCCAAGCCACCGGGCTTGGTACAGGCGCCCAGGCCGACCGCCAGTTGCGGTAAGTCCCGCACATGTTCAAGTACGCTGCGTGACACGAAGGCATCGATCGAGTTGTTCTTGAACGGCAGACGCGTCAAATCGCAGACAATATCGACGGCATCGTAGTCGTACAGGTCGGCGGTAACGAGGTCGTCGCTAACCCGGTTGTTGCCGCACCCGATGTCGATCACAAGCCCTTGAGCCGGATCAATCCGGCGGCTTATGGCCCTGGCGTAGTTAAAGGGAAAGGTCGGCGCAATAAGGGTCACGCCGACGCTGTAATAGAGCCCGCCGAGAAGAGCCTTTAAGCGTCCCTTGAGGCCGTCCAGCGCGTCGTCACGGGCCGGCGCCTCGGCAAAGTATATTCGCCCTTCCTGGATCGCATATGCAGCCCCACAGCCCCCGCAGGCCGCCTGGACTTCGCCATAACTCAGATCACCGCCGCATCCCGGGCAGCAAAGCGCCGACTTTACCCTCTCAAGGCGCTGGATGCGGGCGTTTTTCGCTGTTTCAGGATCCATGCCACGTGCTAATCGGCCAGGAAGAATTCACGAACGGCAGCAATCACCAAATCAGCCTGCCCGTCGGACATGCCTGAAAACAGCGGCAGGCTCAGACACTCGTCCGCGTAATGGTCCGACACCGGATAAGAGGATTCGTCGGCCGCGTAACTCTTGAGCGCAGGCTGGCGGTGCAACGGCACGGGATAATGCAATCCGGTCTGAAGGCCCTTAGACGACAGATGGTCCGCCAATTCTTGCCGCTTTGGCGTCCGCACCACGAAGAGATGATAGACGTGGTCCCGGTTGGCTGGTTCCGGTAGTTCCAGAGGCAGATCGGCGAGGCCATCCCGGTACAGCGCGGCGATGTGCCGCCGCATATCCGTCCATTCGTCCAGTCGGGCCAGTTTGTGCCGCAAAACCAGCCCCTGTATCCCATCCATACGATAATTGTAGCCCAGTTCCTGATGGATATAGCGTTCGCTTTGTGCGTGGTGGCGTAGCGCCCGCATGCGCTCCGCCGCATCGGCGTTTCGGCAAACCACGGCACCGCCCTCGCCCGCCGCGCCCAGGTTCTTACCGGGATAAAAGCTGAAGCAGCCGAAAGCGCCGAAAGACCCGACCCGGCGGTCGCCGTGGCGCGCGCCGTGGGACTGAGCGGCATCTTCGATCACTGTCAGGTGATTTTCCTCGGCAAATTTCAGGACCGCGTCCATATCGGCGGGCTGGCCGTAAAGGTGCACGGGAATAATTGCCTTAACGTCATCCGACAGGCGCCGGGCGGCATCCGCCATATCCATATTGCCGGTCTCACGCTCTACGTCGCAAAAAACAGGAATCCCACCCTGGTACAACACACCCCAGGCCGTGGCGATAAAGGTATGCGCGGGCAAAAGAACTTTATCGCCCGGGCCGATGCCGGCGGCGATTACCGCCAAGTGCAGCGCCGATGTTCCGGAACTGGCAGCCACGCAATGTGGCGCACCGATATAATCCGCGAAAGCCTGTTCGAATTTCTCGACCTGGGGGCCCAGCACGAATTGGCTCTTGGCGAAGACCTCGTCCAATTCCGGACGCACATCTGATTCAATCTGACGCCACTGCCAGGATAGATCCATAAAGGGGACTTGTGTCTCGGTCATTACACGCCAATCCAAATCATTTTTCAGAAGTTCGCGGGCGGGCTGGATTTCCAACCACGATCGCCCCTGCCGGCACATCCCTGGTGACGACGGAACCAGCGCCAATGGTCGCACCGCAGCCAACAGTTACACCAGCCAGAATAGTGGCATTGGAGCCTATGGCCACTTCGTTTTCGATTACCGTTTCCTCCAGCGTCCATTCGTCGGTGACGGGCTTGCCATCGATACTGGCACGGGGCCACTTGTCGTTAATGAACATCACACCGTGGCCAACAAAAACATCGTCGCCAATGGTTACGCCCTCGCAAACAAAGCTGTGTGATGAAATCTTGCAGCGCTTTCCGACGATGGCGCCTTTTTGAATTTCGACAAATGCGCCGATCTTGGTTTCGTCACCGATCCTACAGCCGTACAAGTTGACGAAGTTGTGGTAACGAACATTTTCGCCGAATTCGACATCCTTGATGACGTTGGTATCGGTCATGCCGCTCCCCGTCCAGTGATCTCGTCTAGAGCCCGCAAAATATAGTCCTGTTGCTCCTCCGTCAAAGCCGGATGCATGGGCAGCTGGAGCCCCAAGGCCACCGCCTGCTCCGTATGGGGCAGATTGGCATCCACGCCACGATAAGGCGGCTCCATATGGCTGGCCATGACGCCGACGCGGGACGGAATCTCCAAGCTGTCCAGATGCGCCATGACCTCGTCCCTGGACGGGCCGGAATCCCGGCGCAACATCACCTGATAGCTTTGCCAGTTGGGGGTCAGTCCGTCGGGGATCATTGGCCCACGAAACAGCGGGTGGTTTTCGAAATAGCCGTTGTAACGATCCGCGACGGCACGACGGCGGGCGAGAATATCATCCAGCCGATCCAATTGGGCCAGCCCCACGGCCGCCTGAATATCTGTAATGCGGAAGTTGTAGCCGACTTCGGGGAAACCGGCCACCGTGGATGACGGCATGCCGTGGCGCTGGAAATCGGACAAATCCATACCCTGGTGGCGCAGCCGGCGCAGGCGTTCCGCCAGAACCCCGTCGTCGGTGACGATCATGCCTCCCTCGCCCGTCGTCACGACCTTGCGCGCGTGCAAACTGAAGACGGTCACATCGGCAAGAGACCCCACCGGGCGACCCCCGTTAACGCTGCCAAAGGCACAGGCGGCATCATCCACGACCGAAATGCCTCTTTCTCCGGCCAATTCATTGATGGCGTCCAAATCAGCGGGCAGCCCGATTTGATCTACCGGCATGATGACCTTGGTCCGCGCCGTGATCTTGGCCGCCACATCCGCCGGGTCGATGTTCCAGGTTTCCGCGTCGATATCCGCGAACACTGGTGTCGCGCCCGTATGCGCGATCACGTTCACGCTGGCGATGAAAGTGTAGGACGGCACGATGACCTCATCGCCGGGGCCTATGCCCAAGGCATGAAGCACCAGAAAACCACCCGTGGTCCAAGATGAAACGCCGACGGCGTGCTCGGCACCGGCGATTTCTGCTACGCGTTCCTCAAATTCCTTGAGCCGCGGGCCACCGGCCAGCCAACCGCTTTCGACCACGGAAGCCGCCGCTTGCGCTTCCTCGGCAAAGCAATAGGGCCGGGCAAATTGGATGGGTTCCATAACGCCTACTCCGGCAGGCTCCAATTGATTGCATTTTCTTCAAGCAGGCCCGATGGATCCGGATAGGTCTGATTGAACCAGGCCAGATAGCGTTCCAGGCCGTCTTCGAAGGCGATTTCCGCTTTGTAGCCCAGAACATCCTCCGCCAGGGAGGTATCCGCCTTCAAAACATGCACGTCGCCGGGCCGGGCGTCCTCGAATACCGGTTCCAGATCGGGCCGTTGGCAGAGCCGGCCCACGCTTTCAGCTACTTCGGCAATGGTAATCATTTTGCCAAAGGCGATATTCACGACTTGGCCCAGCAAGGCGTCACAATCGGCGGAAGCCGCGATTCCCCGCGCCGTGTCGGTCACATAAGTGAAATCCCGCCCGTTTGAGCCGTCACCAAATACGATCGGTGGCTGACCGTTCATGATCTGGATGACAAACCGCGGGATGACCTCGGCCAAGTCGCCCTGGTCGTGCTCCCGTGGACCATAGGAATTGAACGGCCGGACAACAACCGTGGGCAGTCCATATGTACGCCAATAGGCCTTCGTATAGTACTCGCCCACCAATTTGGCGGCGCCGTAGACCGTGACCGGCTCACAAATCACATCTGGTTCGGCCAGCAGCGACTGGGACGCGTTGCCGTAGACCTCAGAGGACGAGCAATAGACGAACTTGTCCACACCTGCGGCGCGAGCCGCCTCCAGCACGTTCAAGGTCCCAGTGGCGTTGATGTCGTGGTTCTCCAAAGGCCTGCCAAGGGAAGACCGTACGCACTGAACAGCCAAGTGAAAGACGCGGTCGCAGCCATGCATAGCGGCGGCCACGGCATCGTGGTTCAGGATAGAACCCTCCACCACGTGAACATCACCGTTCCGGGTTGCGTCATCAAGATTGCCGGCATCACCACTCGAGAAATCATCAAGCACCGTCACTTGCGTATCCGCTGCCACAAGGTGATCTACAAGGTGGCTACCGATGAAACCGGCGCCGCCGGTCACCAGGGTTCGACTCATTTTCCTAACTTCGCCCAGCGGGCGGTGTTGCGTTTGAGGTTGGCTTCCAAGAGTTTCTGAGACTCTTCCAATATCCGCACAACACGCAGCCCACGGGCGCCATCCATGATCGGCTCCTGGCTGCCCCCGATAACACCGGCAAAATGATCGACGATACCGGCCAGCGCCTCGCGGTTTGACACTCTGGGCGCGAATATGTCGCCAATGCGGTACTGGGGAATAATCGTACGGCGCTCATCTTCCGGCTGATACTCGATGCCGGAATTGTAAATCTTGATCTTTTCTTCCCGGTTGAGGTCGTCCCAAACCACCATCTTCTTGGAACCGCCAATGGCCGTGCGGCGAACCTTCACCGGGGACATCCAGCTCAGGTTG
>CAYOOG010000096.1:8224-10029 GCA_964405515.1 uncultured Alphaproteobacteria bacterium
TGTCCGATGGAAAGTGGAGGGTCAAATAGGCGATGTCCGGAATACCCTCGTTAACGTGACAATAGCCACTGACATCGATCTCCATGGGCTCTTCATCAAGGATGAAATCCATGATGGACAGGTCGTGGGGCGCCAGATCCCAGATCACGTTCACATCCGGCTGAAATAGGCCGAGATTGACCCGCATCGAATCGTAGTAAGAGACCTCGCCAATCTCGCCGGATCTGTAAAGATCGCGGAGTGATTGCACCGCGCCGGTAAAAAGAAAGGTATGGTCGACCATGAGAGTGCGGCCCTTCTCCTCGGCCAGCTCGATGAGCGTCTCTCCCTCCTCCACGGTCGCGCAAAGAGGCTTTTCCACAAGCACATGCTTGCCGGCCGCCAATGCCTGGCGGGCCAGCGGGAAATGCGTCGCCACCGGCGTGGCGATGGCGACGGCCTCGATACTGTCGTCCTCCAAGATGGCCTCGCCGGACGATACCAATTGTGCGCTGGGTGACACGTGAGCGGCATTTTTCAGCCGGTCGGCACGGGCATCTGCAACCGCCGCCACATCGAACGCTGAACTTGCCTGGAAGTTGCGAAGCAAATTGGGGCCCCAATAACCGTACCCAATCAAACCGAAACGGATCAATGTACTATCCTCAAATTTTCGCGCGCCTAGAGCGTTATTTCTCGATGAACTTGCCCCGGCTGGCCCACGGCGAGAGCTCCTTCTGGAACGCATCACGAATTGCCGTAGCTTCTTCCCGGCTCTCAATGATGTAAGGCGTAAGCAAAACCATAAGCTCTGTCCTGAGTGTGCTGGCGGATGACGATTTGAAGGCGTGCCCCAGGACCGGGATATCCTTCAAGAGCGGTACGCCGGAATTCTCCTGGCTGACATTTTCCGAGATCAGACCACCCAATAGCACCGTCTCGCCATCATAAAGGCTCAGGGTGGTAGAAATATTCCTATTTAAAATCAAAGGGCTATCTATCCCTTGCGGGTTTCCTTGGGCCTCGCTGACTTCCTGGTCTATGGACAGTTCAACGCGCTTTCCGGAATGAATAATGGGGTCGATGCTGAGAATGACGCCGGTACTGCGGTACTGAATCTGCTGCAGAATATTGCTGCTTCCCCCCGTTTGACTGTTGGGATCAGTCTGCTGGGCAGTAATGACCGGAACTTCGGTACCGATTTGAATGCGAGCACTAGAGCCGCTTTTCGCCACCAGCCTCGGACTCGACAAGATAGAGACATTGCTGTTCTTGGCGAACGCATCAAGCATCGCCCGCACATCCCGCGCGGCGCTGAAAACAGTAAAATTCAAGCCAGTTGCACCCACCGAACCGGTGGCCCGGCCGCTGGATTGAGTGAGACCCGCCGTATCCAGCGCCCAGTCGATGCCAAGGCTATCCTCATCCTTCAACGTAACTTCCGCCACCGTGGCGACAATCAACACCTCGAGCGGCGCCTTGTCCATGTTGGCCATGAGCGGTCGTAATCGCGCGTACTCCTCGGAACTGCCCTTGAAAATAATGGCATTCCGCGCCTTGTCGACAACAATCCGCTGCTGTACGGAACTGCGCGGTGTAGCCGTAGTCCCTTCCGTGTTCTGCTGGACAATACCGCTCGTCATCAACTGGCTTACTACGGTAGCTATATCCTCGGCGTCGGTGTTCTTGACCTGATAGTAAAAAAGCCCCTCTGTATCACCGGTGCGACCGGGCTGGTCCAAGTCCGCTGCCCAGGCAACAACGTGATCTATTGCCGATCTGTCAGGGCCAAAAACCAGAATGGCATTCAGGGGATCCAGAACCAG
>CAYOOG010000097.1:0-9802 GCA_964405515.1 uncultured Alphaproteobacteria bacterium
ACCTGCGCCAAACTCTCTCATAGGAGTTGGACCACTTAATGGGGGCAGGTCAGCCCTGGTGACCCAGGTCTTGCCCAACGGAAATTTCGTCATCGAAGGACGACAAGAGGTGCGCGTGAACTTTGAAGTTAGGGAGATGATTGTGCATGGTGTCATCCGGCCCGAGGACATCAGCGCCACGAACACAATCAATCATACTCAGATCGCGGAAGCCCGGATTTCCTACGGTGGCCGCGGTCAGATCACCGATCTGCAGCAGCCGCGTTACGGCCAGCAGATCGTCGATAAATTACTACCCTTCTAGGATTTGGATTACTTGCAGCCTAGTCGTCCCGGTAGGAACGCTCGCGGCGCTCGTGCTGCTCCTGGGCCTCGATCGTCATGGTGGCGATCGGGCGGGCATCCAGTCGACTCAGACTGATGGGCTCCCCGGTCTCCTCGCAATATCCGTAGCTGCCTTCTTCGATCCGGCGTAGCGCCGCATCGATTTTGGCGATCAACTTTCGTTGGCGGTCCCGAGTGCGCAGTTCCAGTGCCCGCTCGGTCTCGGCCGACGCGCGGTCGGCGATATCCGGCTCCTGGGTACTCTCCTCCTGAAGATGCTGGATGGTCTCCTGAGCTTCCTTGAGAATCTCATCTTTCCAACCGCAAAGCTTCAGGCGGAAATATTTCCGCTGCCGCTCGCTCATAAACTTTTCTTTTTCGTTGGGAACATAGTTCCGGGGCAACTTCACAGCCATTGAACTCTCCGCACAAACACCCCCCCTGGGGAAATTCGGCGCGGAGTATATGTAGACCTCATGCCCGCTTCAAGGGGTCTATTTCAATTCCTTTTCGGTCAAATTGGCCCGTGGGCCGCAGGCTCAAACTTGGCCAGTTCCACGGCTGCTCGAAGCTCGATTTCCTGAAGTATTTCAGCAAGTTGCGGGTCAGCCATCGGCGCACGCTCGCGCGCGAAATCGAGCAAACGGCCAAGCCTGTCTCTGGGAATCATGCCAAGAAGCAGCCCGTGCCGCACCTCATCCAGCGCATCCAGGAGATTTTCGGCCAGTTGGAGACCAGCCGAGCGCCCCGATGCATCGGCTTCCACCTCCTGGACCGCGAGCAGACCGTCCACCGCAAGGACAGTGCCAACCTGCACCCGCTCCGGCGCCGTGGCCGCCCCGGGCTCCGGGAGCACAAACTTCTCGCCGTTGGTTTCCCTCGTCTTGCGGCTGCGGCCGGCGGCGGTCTTTTTGACCTGGGTGTCCCCGATGATTTTCATTTGTGTCCATGCATTCGACTTAGAGTGTCATGGCGTAGCACGAGATAATTAATGGTGTGTAAAGCATGTTTGGCGGCAGAAATTGCCGCCACCGCGGCACGTCCTGCCCGAGGCCAATAATGGCTCCCGGTAAGGTAAAAAATTAACTTTAAAAACAGACAGATAGCCACCCAGGAGTTGGCACGTCTTTCGCATTGAAAATGGTGAGAAAGTCGCGTTCCCGGGAAGTTAATATGACAATTGAAAACACTTACTATGCCAAGAAACTGAACAGACGGCTGGTCTGGGTGGCGACCCTGTTTGTCGCGGCTGTCCTTGTCGCTTTGGCCTTTGCCATGCAACCCGCCGCCGCCTCGTCGAGAATCAAGGATATCGTCGATTTTGAAGGGATCAGGGACAACCAGCTGATCGGTTACGGCCTGGTTGTCGGCCTTAACGGCACCGGGGATTCGCTTCGCAAAGCCCCATTCACCAAGCAAAGCCTGGAAGCCATGCTGGAAAGGCTTGGCGTCAATATCAGAAATTCGAATCTAGACACCGACAATATCGCCGCGGTCATGGTCACGTCCGATCTGCCGCCCTTTGCCCGTCAGGGAACCCGGGTCGACATCACCGTGAGCGCCATGGGCGACGCCGAAAGCCTGCTTGGCGGCACGCTCCTGGTGACGCCGCTTTTGGGTGCCGACGGAGAGGTTTACGCCGTGGCTCAGGGTCCGGTGGCGGTGGCCGGCTTTTCGGTGGGCGGAGACGGCGGCGAAGTGGTGAAAGGCGTCCCCACAAGCGGTCGCATCGCTAACGGCGGCATCGTCGAACGGGAGGTCAAGTTCGACTTGGCCAGCCTGACCAGCCTTGAGATTTCCCTACGCAATCCCGACTTCACGACGGCCGAGCGGATTACTCAGGCGATTAACGGCCTCGTCCGTGAGACCGCAGCCGTATCCCTGGACCCTGGCACGGTTCTCTTGAACGTACCGGAACGCTTTCAGGCCAATTTGATTGCTTTCATCACTGACGTGGAACAACTCCGTGTTGAGCCGGACCAGGTCGCCCGCGTGGTCATCGACGAGCAGTCGGGAATCATTGTCATCGGGAAAGAAGTACGGGTCTCCAAGATAGCCATTGCCCAGGGCAATTTGACGGTGCGCATTACCGAGGCCGCTCAGGTCAGCCAGCCGGCAGCCTTCTCAAACACCGGTGACACCGTTGTCGTACCCCGCACGGAAATCGAGATCGACGAGGGCGAGAGCAGTAAGCTGACGGTCGTCGATGAGAGCGTAACGCTCCAGGATCTGGTGGACGGCCTCAACGCCCTCGGGATCGGCCCGCGCGACATGATCTCCATCCTTCAGGCCATGAAGACGGCCGGCGCGCTTCAAGCCAGCATAGAGCTCATGTGATGATTGACTCTGTCGGCATACCCCTGACTCTGGTCACCAGCCCGGCGAACGCCGAAGACGTTGTTCGCAAGGAGCGCCAGGGTAAGCTCTGGGAGGCCGCACAGGAATATGAATCCCTTTTTCTCGGCGTAATGCTGGACGAGATGTTCTCCGGCCTGGACACCGATGGACCCTTCGGCGGCGGCCATAGCGAAGGAGTGTTTCGCTCGTTACTCGTCCGCGAATATGCGGAAGAAACTTCGCGCCGTGGCGGAATTGGTGTTGCCGACGCGCTTTATCGCGAGATGCTCAAATCCCAAGAGGTATGATCATGGAACAGAAAGGCACAAATTTCGCCAAGCTGTATGCGGTGATGGTCCGCTTGACCGCCTTGTTGGACAAGGAAAATTTGGCCCTTGAAGAAGGCCGGCCAAAAGACATTCAGAGCATGCTCACGGAGAAAACGAAACTTGCCCGCATTTATTCGGAGCAAATGGGAACGCTAAGAGACGACGCGGGAAAGGTCGGCCTCTTGCGCCAAGGCGAATTGGACGAGATAAAGATAGCTACCGACGCCTTTCACAAATCCCTGGATCATAATCGTCGTATTCTAATGACGAAGCGTCAGGTAACCGAGGGGCTGATCAAAGCGATCGGCGAAGAAGTCTCAAAACGTAATCGCCCGGTGGAAAGTTACGGCAAAGACGCGACCGTTGGGCCGGCAATGCCAACCTATGCCGCGCAAAATCCTACTACATTGACTCTCGACCGCCGTATCTGATCGCTTCGCGGACTCTGACGGCGGGCAGACCGGCCAACCCAGTTCACTCACGAGATATAGTCGATAAACGCACCCATCGTCTGCTGCCGATTTGTTGCCATCTGCCGCAGCGCACTCTGATTAGGATATTGATTTACGACGGCGCCCGTTTCGTTGCTCACATACCGATAGACAAAATGTTTGGACGGATCGTCGAATGAAATGCGAACGTCTGGGCGCCCACCCTGACTGGCTAGTTGGGCCGCTACAGCCCGAGATTCGGCGGCGGACCTCGCCATACGCTCGGTGGCGGTAGTCGAGCGCCCTCCCGTGGAGGACGAAGAAAGAATGCCAGATTGCAGCGATCCGATCGCTGAGATACTCATCTTCCGAACGCCTCGTTTCTCTTTTCAAACCCCTTCAATTCAGGCGCGAGGCGCCAGGCCAGATTCGGGATAGGTCGATAGGACCGCCCGATAATCGGCCAACTCACCCAAGCGCGCTTAACCTTAACATTGTTAACGTTAATACTTGGTGAAAGACAAAAAAGTTGGGACCAGGCGACTGGTCCCAACTAGTTGGGCTTTTACTGGAACAAGGCCAAAATTGTCTGCGGGCTCTGGTTCGCAATTGAAAGCGCCTGCACGCCCAATTGCTGCCGGATCTGCAGGGACTGCAACTTGGCGCTTTCAACCGCCAAGTCCGCGTCGACCAAGTTACCGATACCTGATTCGAGGGCGTCGATGAGCTTGGAGACGAAATCGTTTTGAATGGTAAGCTTCTTGGAGAACGAACCAAGGTTCGCAATTTCCAAATTGACCAGATCGATGGCCGCGTCCACCGCCGAAACAGCCGTTGAAGCGTTGACAGCGTCGGTGATGTCGGTGCCAGAGATGGTCAAGGTGCCGGTATCGATGCTGCCCGGTGTGAAATCCACCGTGCTGCCGTCGATGTTGGACAGAACCTTGAAGGTCGTTGCCGCGGAATCGACCAGGTTGACGCCGTTAAAGCTAGCCGACGCAATAACGCTGTCGATCTGACCAAGCAGGGCCTGGTAGTCCAGATTGAGAGCATTGTGTGTCGAAGACGTCAGGCCTTCCTGATTCGCGGCTACCGCTTTTGCCTTGAGCTCGATCAAGAGATCGGAAATGCCCTCGGCCGCCGCGATCGCGGTGTCGAGGACGGCAACACCATCGGCAAGACGGGTCTTGACCGAGTTGAAGCCGCCTACATCGGCCCGCATGCGCTGGGCGATAGCGAAAGTCGAGGCGTCGTCCTTTGCCCCGTTTACTTTGAAACCGGTTGAAACGCGAAGAGTTGCGACGTCTAACTCGGAGGTGGTCTTGGTCAGGCTTGCAAGAGCAATTTGCGCGCCTTTATTTGTGTGAATCGAGAGTACCCTATTTCTTGGCTCCTTCTTCTGAAGAGTACCGAGCATTCTTGCTCGTCGGACATTTTGTCCCATCGGCACGCCGCTACACCGCGCCAATTGCAGAACAAGCTATCAGTTCGGAGTTAAGAAAGCCTTGCCACAGTGGGCTTTAGGTTAAGGATTTGGTTAACCTTAATGATCGGTAAATATGGGGTTACGATGCCAGACCGGCCATCACAGTACGATTGATCTCGATGATATCGTCCAGCTCGACCTCGCCGCGAAGCGCCTTGAAGGTCTCTTTCTCCATCCAGATAGACAAAGAAATTATTCCTGCCTTCAACTCATCGGGCAATTGATTCTCGTCCGAGGACACGTCCTCCTGGAACGCCAGCCACATCCGCAGGTTCCATTGAAGCGCGTTGTGGAAATCCTCGTCACGCGGCCCATCCTTTACGTTCAAGAGGACGCTCGTGATATCGGCAAACAGACGATACTCAGCTTGGCGAGGATTCGTTGTCGCCTGCGTCTGCTTGTACTTTGCCAGGGACATGGTTGAGCCTTTCCTCCTCATATGGCAGCAACTTCTTGCAGCGCATGAGGGCTCGGTAATAGTTCTTCGTGTTTACTTCACGAACAATTTCAAGGCATTCCTCCATAACGTCCTTATTGGACAATACGTCGAAGAATTCCGTCATTCTTTGAACGAACTCTTCGTATGCCTCGGTTTCAGATCCTTCTCCCAAGTACAACAGCATGATCGCAAAATAGATCCGCTTGACCGGGGTATTGGCTTCGTGCGGCATGATGACGTCCTTGCTGCGCAAGATTGACGCCTTGTTTTGAATTGTCAGGGTTACCCGTCGTTCGCCGTTCTCGACAACGGCCCCGTTGATAACAAATCGTTCGCCTGGTTTGAGTGTGAGTTTAAGTGCCATGTCACATTCCAGCCGGTTTCTCCCGGCCCCTTTCAGGTTACGTGGAAATCAGTTCACCTATTTCTACTGCTGAAACAGCGAGAGTATAATTTGCGGCGTGCCGTTGGCAATAGCCAGCGCCTGGACACCGAGTTGCTGCTGAATCTGCAGGGCTTGTAATTTTGCGCTCTCCTTCGCCAAGTCGGCGTCAACCAAGTTGCCTACGCCGGTAACCAGCACATCTTGCAACTTGTTAGTAAAGTTTTGCTGAACTTCCATCTTGCGGAAGTCGGCGCCGAGGCTCGCCAGGGCCAGGTTTACCTGCGCCACGGCGGCGTCAACGGCGGCCAGGGCAACAGCGGCGTTCGTTTGGGTGGAAATATCCGTTGTACTGAGTCCAAGGTCATTCGCCCGTAAAGCATTCCGGCTGACCGAGGTGGTCGTCCCGTCGGTCTTGATCAAGACCTCAAGATCCTGGCTAAGACTGCTGTCCAACAGGTTGATTCCGTTGAACTGCGCCGAACTGACAACCGTATCCAACTGCGCCAGCATAGCCTGATAGTCGCGGTCCAGAGCCGCGAACGTACCAGCGTCCAGCCCGGACTGGTTGGCCTGAATGGATTTCGCCTTCATTTCCACTAACAGGTCTGAAATTGATTCTGTGGCTGATATGGCGACGTCGGTAATCGAGACGCCGTTGGCGATGCTCAAGGAAATGGCATCGAGTCCCTTGATCTCCGATCGCATGGACTGGGCGATAGCGAAGGTCGACGCGTCGTCCTTGGCGCCGTTCACCTTAAAGCCCGTGCTGACCCTCTTCTGAGTTTGCTCAAGGACCGAATTCGTCCTGGTCAGAGACTGCAGCGCAATCTGCGCCCCAGTATTTGTGTGAATTGATAGAACCATGTTTCTACTCCGGTCTCATTCATAGGCCGCCTGCAATACGCAGGCGCTAATTCCTCGCCCCAACTGTCGCAAGGCCCATGCCAACCCGGATCAGCATCCAGATGTTATATTAACTTATTGAAATTATGAGGTTTTTGGCAATGAGCCCGCCTCGAGGGGCAAGACACGAAGGCACTGGGCTAGCCCCTGGCGGCAATAATTGCCGCCTGCCGCACATTGTTGCCGCCCTGCGAAAGCCCGAGAACCTAGAGCAAAGCGCTGAAAAAGTTGTTGTCACCTGGACTTACCGCCCCAGCGCGAAGCCGGTTGAGGGCTTCCTGATAGTTGGAGATGCGGCTGGTCAGATAAGCCGGCGCCCGACCCTTGGGGAGATTTTTGAGGGGATCCTCCGCGCCGGTGATAAACTTGAAAGCGTCGCGGACACGTTTTTGCGCCGCGGCGATGAGAATCGCCACGTCGCCCGCCTTGCCAGCGCTGCCAAGGGAGATTTCGCCTTCTAGTTCAAGGGCGAATACGGAGTCGCTCGGGGTGCCCTGCTGCCCCTCCAAGGGTTGCCCGAAAAGTTTTCCGGCCTCGAATCCTAGGCCGGGCAAGGCGTTGAAACCCTCGCGTCCCGGCAAAATTTCTATTTCCGCCCCGGCGCGGCCCGTGACCACCAGGGACCGGCCGCCCTCAACTTTGCTCAATCTGGCCGTGCCGTTGACGCCGAGCGCCCCGGAAATCTTGATACCCAAGGTAGTGAAACTATCGTCGCGCCCCACTGTTATCCGCTTTGGGCTTTGACCGTTGACTTTGACAAAGAAATGGTCGCCCTCGCGCGCACTGCTTTGCGCCGTCACGCTTTGCGCGTCCGCGAGGGGCAGGATGTCCGAACTGAGCCCGAGGCGCGAGACAACGGATGTCCCGGTAGGATCGACGGCGATGGCCCGGCCTACGCCCTCGCCTTGCGCCCCGCCGAACTGTTCGGTCCAGACAAGAGCACCGTTGCCGTCAAATTTGGCGGTAAACCCGTCCGTGGCGCCCGACATGGCAGCGCCGGCGAGCAGGCCCGTGGTCTCCCCGGTGATATAGATATCGCCGTTATTGACGGCAATTCCGTGCGCCGCGTCGCTGGTGGCGCTGCCCAGATAGCTCACCCAGTCGACGGATCCGGCCCCACCGAGATCGCTAATCCGTGCCACGAACGCATCGATGCCGCCGCTGTGGGCCAGGTTGATCGGGCCGTTGAGCGCCTCATTCGCGCTGCTGCCGGTGACAAAAATATCGCCGCCCATTGTGGTCAGGCCACCGAGCGTCCCGCCGGAGTCCAGAAGGCCCAAATCAGCTTCCCAAACCAGACCGTCGCTAAATTTCCGTACGACCGCCCTGCCCTCGTCGTCGCCGAGGGTCATGACGCTCCCGTCCGCGGCCACTGCAATGTCCACCACGCGTGACGGCAAAACACCGCCATAGGTGGTCTCGCTGACCTTTCCGCCATTCGGATCGATGGTGACGAAGCTGCTGTCGTGACCGCCGGCGGCGCGATCCTGGTACCCTGCAGCAACGATATTGTCGGCCCCGTCCACGGCCAGCGCCACCATGCTGTCGGCGGTTGGCGGTGCTAATTGGTAGGTCCAGAGCTCCTGACCGCTGGGATCAAACTTGGTGACAAAGCCGTCGAGCCCGCCGCCGACGGCCTCCGGCGTCAGGCTTGCCGTGACCGTTCCGGCGATAATGGGGTTGTCCTGGGAGTCGACAACGATATCGAAGCCACGGGCATTTCCGCCGTTCGATCCCAACAGGCGGGTGAAGATTTCCTGGCCGGAAGAGTCGAATTTCCGCAGATACACGTCCTGGCCACCCGGGTTGGCCTGGCCGTCCAGCACGCCTTCCGTTGTGCCGACCACGTAGACATTGCCCCGGCTGTCCACGGCCACGGAAGCGGCATCGTCAAGTGCGCCCTCGGCATCGATACCGCTGCGGAAAACCTCGCCCGGCGCGACCCCGGCCAAACCGTCAAGTTTGCGCACGAATCCGCTGGCATAGTCCTGAATGCCCCGCCGCCCCGCAACATAGACAGCAGGCTCTTGATTGGCGGGATCGGCGCGGAAACCAGCGGTTTCGCTGGTGCCGACGACAACCGTCAGGCCGTAGGAGTCTTCGGCAAAGCGCTCAACCTCGACCCGGGTCAGGGCCGATTGGGCGGCCAACTGATCGTTGATGAAGGCGGCCAGATTGTCCAAATTCCTCGGGTTGGCGACCGGATCCCCCATGAGCGACAAATCGACGACCACCGTCTTCGGGCCACTGACACTGGTGATATCGATGGTAAAGACCTGATCCTGGATATTCGGAATGGGGTCGCTGCGCGCCGATTCGAAGGCCGCGCCCTTGAAATCCATCTCGGGAAGACGCTTCTGCACCACGGCGCTGGCGGTCATGGACTCTTTCTTGAACCCCTGTAACACGGTCACGCCGTCGAACTTTTCACTGTTCAGATAGGCCGCAAGCTCCTCCATCTGGCCCTGGAACTTGCGGTCTAGGACCTGGCGCATGGAATCGGCGGAACGGTCGCTGGCCGCGAAGTCTGCCAATTCCGCCATTTTCGTCAGCCCGTTGTAAAGCGCGAACAGCCGCTTGAAAGTATCGTCAACGCCCTTGCGGTCCAGGCGAGGATTATCCAGATCGATGATGCTGGTATCGGAAAGCAGAGCCACGGCGCGATTTTCCGCCGGCGCCGGCGACGGCAGCTCCCAAGGTGGAATCACGGCCGGCCCACGCCCTCTGGCCAGCGCGGACTCGGCCATGAGCCGCTGGGTGCTGGCGCTGAAGCTGGCGCCGGAAGTGTAGTATGCGCCAAGGAGCGCCGTATCGAATTCGATCAAGGGATGCGAATCCTCAAGTCAAGCAGGGTAAGACTCCGCCCGCCTTCTGCACTGCCGAGTGTGGGATGGCGGGCCGCAAAGGACCCGCAATTCAATCTACGCCCATCATAAAAAGTGTCTATTTAATAAAGGCTTAAGCGGTAAAGTTAATATACCTCATTAACCATGATCGCGGCCTCTTGCGTATCCCCGCGCGGCAACCTAGTTTGCGCTTGCTCGGCGCTGCCGGGGCGTTCTGTTCACTCCTGAGGAAGTTGCTTTATGAAATTCACAGGTACCGATACCTACGTCGCCACCGAAGATCTGATGGTCGCGGTTAATGCCGCAGTGGCGCTGGAGCGCC
>CAYOOG010000098.1:0-9343 GCA_964405515.1 uncultured Alphaproteobacteria bacterium
TTGATAACGTCGTCGACGCGCCCGGTTATACAGTAGTAACCGTCCTCGTCGCGGCGGCAGCCGTCGCCGGTGAAGTACATGTCCTCATAGGTGCTGAAATAGGCCTCGACGAACCGCTGATGGTCACCATAGAGCGTGCGCATCTGACCGGGCCAGGAATCGGCAATGCAGAGATTTCCCCGGGCCTCGCCCTCCAGCACATTGCCCTCGCCGTCCACCAGCACCGGCTTGATGCCGAAGAAAGGCCGTGTAGCCGAGCCGGGCTTAAGGGCAGTGGCGCCGGGCAGGGGTGTAATCAAGATGCCGCCGGTTTCGGTCTGCCACCAGGTATCCATGATCGGGCAACGGCTGTCGCCGACCACCCGGTAATACCACTGCCAGGCCTCGGGATTGATGGGCTCGCCCACCGTGCCAAGGAGGCGCAGCGAGGCCCTTGAAGTTGCCTGCACGGGCGCGTCGCCTTGGGCCATCAGGGCGCGGATCGCCGTTGGCGCCGTGTAGAAAATATTGACCTTGTGCTTGTCGATGACCTGCCAGAAACGCGAGGCATCCGGATAATTCGGCACGCCTTCAAACATCAGGGTCGTCGCGCCGTTGGCCAGCGGTCCGTAGACGATGTAGCTGTGCCCCGTGACCCAGCCGACATCGGCGCCGCACCAGTAAATGTCGCCGTCGTGGTAGTCGAAAACCGACTGGTGCGTAAACGAGGCAAAGACCAGATAACCGCCGGTGGTGTGCAGAACGCCCTTGGGCTTGCCGGTGGAGCCCGAGGTGTAAAGAATGAAAAGCGGATCCTCGGCACCCATTTCCTCGGCCGGACAGTCGGCCTCCACCGTCGCCGCCATCTCGTGGTACCAGACGTCGCGGCCCTCGCGCCACTCGATGTCGCCCCCGGTGCAGCGTACGACCACGACGGTATCAACACCATCCACGCCTTCAATCGCGGCGTCCGTATTTGCCTTGAGTGGAATCTTCTTGCCGCCGCGCCGGCCTTCATCCGCCGTGATGATGCAGTTGCTATCGCAGTCGGTGATACGGCCCTTCAAGGCTTCCGGTGAAAACCCGCCGAAGACCACGGAATGAACCGCGCCAATGCGGGCACAGGCCAGCATGGCCATGGCGGTTTCGGGAATCATCGGCATATAGATGGTCACGCGGTCGCCGCGCTTGACGCCGCGCGCTTTCAGAACGTTGGCGAAGCGGCAAACGTCGGCGTGAAGTTCGCGGTAGGTGATGTGCTGTTGCTGGCCCGGGTCATCGCCCTCCCAGATGATCGCCGTCTGATCCCCGCGCTCCGCCAGGTGCCTGTCCAGGCAATTGACGCTGGCGTTCAAGGTGCCGTCGTCGTACCAGCGGACATGAACATCGCCCTCGAAGGAGGTGTCCTTGACCCGGGAATAGGGCTTGATCCAATCGAGGCGCTGGCCGTGCTCGGACCAGAAACCTTCTGGATCCTCGATCGAGCGGGCGTACATGGAATCGTAGGTTTCGCTGTTGCACCAGGCCCGTGCGCGCCACTCCTCGGAAACCGGAAATACTTGATTGTCATCCATGCCGGCCACTTCCTCCGTGATAACGAGGGGCCGGATTATAAAGCCCGGGCCGCACCGCACAAGTCGCGCAATTGTCACCTGGCCGTCCGGCAATGGCCCGGTGGACAGGTCGACTCAAGTAACCCAAACTGTGCAACCCCTTTTGCTCAAAGAGAAACCCCCATGCGATTGCAACTCATGACTTGGCCGGAGGTAGAGAGCTAACTTGAGGCGTCCAAGGGCGTCATCATCCCCGTGGGCTCGACCGAACAACATGGTCCCAGCGGACTGATCGGCACCGACGCGCTTACCGCCGAAAATATCTCGTGGGCCCTGGGCGAGGCCGCCGGCGCGCTGGTCGCGCCGACCATTAGTGTCGGCATGGCGCAACACCACATGGCCTTTGCCGGGTCCATGACCATGAGGCCATCGACGCTGGTAGCGCTGGTGGAGGATTGGGTGACTTCGCTCGGTGTGCACGGCTTTGAGCGATTTTTTTTCGTCAACGGCCATGGCGGCAATGTCGCCAGCATGAAGGCGGCTTTTGATCAGATCTACAGCAGCCAAAGCTTGCACGCCAACAAACGCAATCTTCGCTGCCGATTGGTCAATTGGTTTGAAGATAAGAAAGTGGCGGAGCTCTGCCGAAAGGAATTCGGCAAGGCGGACGGCCAGCACGCCACCTGCGGAGAGATTTCGGTGACCCAGCATCTGTTTCCCGATCACATAAAAGAAGCGGCCCTGGATCCACAAGTTGCGCCGCCGGCGCGCGGCTTTCACGATGCCGCCGATTACCGGCAGCGCTATCCGGATGGCCGCATGGGCTCAAATCCCTCGCTCGCTAACCCCAAGATGGGCAAGCGCATCATGGCCGCGGCGGTGGCGCACTTGGCGGCAGCATACGAAAGTCTTGTTGACGGTGAGTGAGATGGGTCAAGCTGATCAGACAATGTCTAAACCGTTTGTTTCCAGCGGTGGATGTCCACGGATTCCAGCAGTTCAATCTTGCTGAAGGGGTCGGCGGCGACAAAGCCTTCGACATCGACGCGGCTCTCTGCGGCAATAACGAACAGCGGCCCAATGGGTGTCTCTTCATCATCCGCAAACAAGGGCCCGGCATAATGGATAATCGGCAAGTTGTCTTGAACGTAGGCGACGTGCGCTTCAATGACCTTGGCGCGATCGTCTTCGGCGTCCGCCCGCTGTCGGCCATATATCACCCACAGGGTTTCGATTTCGGACGAGCCGCCCCGGCCCATTTGCTCCCCCGGCACGGCCTGATACCAGGGGTGAACCTCAATGCTTTGAAACAGCCCCGCCTTGCCGTAGGGGTCTCCCGCCACGAAGGCTCTTGCCGGTTCGATGGTCTTCGCCTCGAACAGGGCCAGGCTGCCAATCATCGTTCCGCCGTCGTCGGTCAAGAACGGTCCGCCCATGACCATGGTCTCCCGGTTGGCGCCGGCCCAGGCCAGATGCGCCTCGCGGTTTGCGGCGCGAACGTCTGTGTGATCGGGCTTGTCGAGGGCATACAGAATGTAATGCATTTGAGTTTTTAGAATTCCGTGGTCAAGGGCCGGGCCAGCAGCGCCTCCAGAGTCTCGTCGATAGAGGCGCCGTGGTTGAGAATTTGGTGAACCGATTCGCAGATCGGCATGTCGACGCCGAGGTCAGCTGCCACTTTCGACAGGACGCCGGCTGTGTGTACGCCCTCGGCCACCGAAGTGCGGGCCCCCAGGATGTCTTCCAGGCTTTCGCCCCGGCCCAAGGCCGCGCCCAATGACATGTTGCGGGACTGCTCGCTGTTGCAGGTCAGCATCAAGTCGCCGATGCCGGAAAGACCCATCATGGATTCCTGTGTTGCCCCCTTGGCGAGGCCGAGGCGCATGATTTCGGCAACGCCGCGGGTGGTCACGGCGGCGCGCGCGTTTTCGCCCATCGAACGCCCGGCGACGATGCCGCAGCCGATGGCCAGCACGTTCTTGACCGCGCCGCCGATTTGCGCGCCGATGATGTCGGCGCTGATATAGGGCCTGAAGCTGGCGTGATTCAGGGACTCGGCCAGCCGCCCGCCAAGCTCGAGATCGGGGCAGGCGAGCGTCACCGCCGTCGGCAGGCCCGCCGCCACTTCACGCGCGAATGTGGGACCGGAGAGGGCCGCCAGCGGCGCCTCGGGCAAGGTTTCCGCCAACACCTCCGTGGGCAGGGCGCCGCTGTTCTGCTCGATGCCCTTGGCGCAAACAACCACGGGCGTGCCGGGCTTAAGGTGGCCGGCCAACTCGGACGAAACCGCCCGCTGGAATTGGGCCGGGACGACCAGCAGCAGGGCGTCGGCGTCCGCCGCCCGGGCCATGTCAACCGTGGCTTCGATGTTCGAATCCAGGGCGATACCGGGCAGGAAGGGCGTGTTTTCATGGGCGCTGCCAATGGCGGCAACCACCTCCGGCTCGCGCGCCCAGATCACGGTCTGCCGCCCGGCCCGTTGCGCCACCGCCGCCAGGGCCGTACCCCAGGCGCCCGCCCCGATAATGCCGATCTTGTACATACTCGCCATGTGCTCCCGACCCGAAAGGTATGGGGCCCAAGGCGTCGCCGCAACCCTTCAACTCAAGCTTTTACTCCGGCGCCGATGGCGGGGGGCGCATCGGGGTCCAGGGGCCAGCGCGCCCGGGGCGCCAAATCGAGGGAATCCATCAGGCCCGCGCCCAGGCGTTCGATACCGGCCCAAGCGATCATGGCGGCGTTGTCGGTGCACAGCGCCACGGGCGGCAGGACCATCGCCATGCCCTTTTCCCGGGCCAGCTCACCAAGCCGCTCCCGAAGGTAGGCGTTGGCGGCGACGCCGCCGGCGACGACAAAAGCCCCGCCAGAACTGTGCTCCCCGGCGAAATGGGCCATGGCGTTTGCCGTGCGGTCCACCAGTACGTCGCCCACGGCGGCCTGGAAGGCGGCGGCAAGGTCGCTGGCGCCTGCGCCATTCAGCCCTTCGCTTGCCCGGCGCACGGCGGTCTTGAGGCCGGAAAAGGAAAAGTCGCAACCCTCGCGGCCACGAAGCGGCCTGGGCAGGTCGAAGGCGTTGGCGTCACCACTTCTCGCGGCGGCCTCAACCGCCGGTCCTCCGGGATAGCCGAGGCCGAGCATCTTCGCCGTCTTGTCAAAGGCCTCGCCCACCGCGTCGTCGATGGTGGTGCCCAGGCGGGTGTAGGCGCCCACGCCCTCGACCACAAATAACTGGCAGTGGCCGCCGGATATCAGCAGCAAGAGGTAGGGGAAATCCACCTTTTCGACCAGGCGCACCGACAGCGCATGGCCTTCCAGGTGATTGACGCCAAGCAGGGGAATCCCACGGGCGGCGGCGATGGCCTTGCCGGTCATCAGGCCGACGATGACCCCGCCGATCAGGCCCGGCCCGGCGGTGGCCGCCACGGCTGAAAGATCAGCAAAACCCAGCCCTGCGTCCTCTAGCGCCCGGGCGATGAGCGAATCAAGAATATCCACGTGGGCGCGGGCGGCAATTTCCGGCACAACGCCGCCATAGGGCCGATGGTCCTCCAGTTGGCTGTGCACCAGATTGGCTAGAATTTGGCCGTCGGCGCGCACGACCGCCGCCGCGGTCTCGTCGCAACTGGTTTCGATACCAAGCACCATGGTTTCGGGCGGCAGCGTCAAGTCTTGTATCTCCAACGATTCCGATCGTTTATAAACGGAATTCGGTTCTTGGCTCCAGGGGATTAAGGCATTGCAGGCAACCTTGCGCATCGGCACCCGTGGCAGCCCGCTGGCCCTAGCTCAGGCCAACATGGTGCGGGACCAGTTGATCGCGGCGCACGCGGATCTTGGCGAGGGCGACATCGAGCTGGTGGTCATCAAGACCAGCGGCGACAGGATCACCGACCGGCCCCTGGCGGACCTCGGCGGCAAGGGCCTGTTCACGCTGGAGCTGGAGCAGGGGCTTGCCGACGGCGCCCTGGATATTGCCGTACATTCCATGAAGGATATGCCGACCGCACTGCCAGCCGATCTTGCCGTTTCCTGCGTCTTGCCGCGCGAAGATCCACGCGATGGTTTCCTGTCGCCGAAGGCCGCAAGCCTTAGCGACCTGCCGGCGGGGGCCGTGGTCGGCACGGCGTCCCTGAGGCGTCAGGCCCAGGTGCTCAAGCTGCGGCCCGACCTCAAGGTCATGAACTTTCGCGGCAATGTGCAAACCCGGCTCCAGAAACTGGCGGACGGCGAGGTCGATGCCACGCTGCTGGCCGTGGCGGGCCTCAAGCGTCTGGGATTGGAGGACCGCGTTACCGCTGCCGTCGAGACCGACGCCATGCTGCCCGCCGTGGCTCAGGGCGTCATCGGCGTTGAATCCCGCGCCGACGACGAGGCCGTGGCGGCTCGGCTGGCGGCGCTCCATCATGAGGAAACCTTTCTCGCCATGGCGGCGGAGCGGGCTTTTTTGTCGGCGCTTGATGGCTCCTGCCGCACACCTATAGCCGCCCTGGCAACCCTCGACGGCACTGGGCAAGATGGGCAACTGTCGTTGCGCGGCCAGATCCTGAGGCCCGACGGCAGCGAGTCCCTGGAGACCACGCGTGAAGGCCCGGCGGTTGACGGCGCGGCGCTTGGCGCCGACGCGGGCGCCGAGCTGCGCGCCAAGGCGGGCCCGGATTTCTTCGGCAAAGCAGAGTAGCCCGGTGCGCTTGCTGATTACCCGTCCGCGTGAGGATGCCGAGCCCCTGGCCGCTCGCCTTGCCGAGGCCGGCATCGATACCTTGATCGAGCCGCTGCTGGAAATCGTGTTCCTCGATGAAAATCTCGGCGAGGCGGCTGAGGTGCAGGCGCTGCTGGCGACCAGTGCCAACGGCGCCCGCGCCGCCGGGCGTTTGGCAGCCGAGGCGTGGTTTGATCTGCCGCTCTACGCGGTGGGCGACGCCACGGCCCGGGCAGCCGGCGAGTCAGGCTTCCGGAACGTCAAGAGCGCCGACGGCGACGTGCGCGCGCTGGCTCAGGTCGTTGCGGATAACGCCGAAACAGATGGCGGACGGCTGCTCCACGTGGCGGGGACTAGACTTGCCGGCGACCTGCAGGGGGACTTGGCGGCCCGGGGCTTTGCCGTGGAACGCCGGGTGCTCTACAGCGCCCGCCTGTCGGAAGCCCTGAGTGCCGGGGCCGTAGCCGCGTTCCGGCAGGGAGCTCTCGACGGGGCACTATTTTTCTCGCCCCGCACGGCGCGCGCTTTTGCTACCCTGGCGACGGATGCCGGGGTCGATAGCGATTGCGCCAAGGCCACGGCTTACTGCCTCAGCCCGGCGGTGGCCTCGGCCTTCGAAGACGCCGGGCTGGCCTGGGCAAGGGTTGAAGTGGCGGCGGAGCCCCGGCAGGATTCTCTATTGGTGCTTTTGGGAATACAGCCATGACCGATCGAAATGACAACGGCCTTCCCGAAATGAACCTGGGCACGGATGAGCCGTCCCCGGTACGGCCGCGCCGGGGCCGGGCCTTTCTTTGGGCTTTTGCCGCCGTGTTGTTTTCATTTCTTTTGGGCGCAGCCGCCTGGCCGCTTTTGGCGCCGCGCCTTGCCGCCTGGCTGCCCCCATCGTTTCTACCGGTCTACGTCGCCGGGGACGATGTCCTGGCAGAGGTGCCCGGTCTGGCGGCGCGCCTCGACGAACTTAGTGAACGCGTGGACAAACTGGAGACCCAGGGGCCTCGCCGTGGCGCCACGGCTGATACCGGCCCGGCCCTGGAGGCTCTGAACCGCCGCCTCGCCGCTCTGGAGTTGGCCGCGGCGGACAGCACCTCGCGAAATCTCGGCTTGGCGCAACAGAGCGCGACAGAAGCCAAGGCGGCCAGCGACACCCTGGCCCGGCTTGCCCGCGAAAGCGCCGGCAACGCCGCCGGCCTAGCGGACCTTGAGGCGCGTCTGGCCAAGGTGGAAGCCACGGCCACGGCGACCGGCCTCGCCCAAGTGGCGGCGCCCCTGGCATTTGCCCTGGCCGACCTCGGCACGGCGCTCACGGGCAGCGCGCCCTTTGGCGAGCAGCTTTCAAGGGTCGATTCCCTGCTGCGACCGGAAGGAGTTTGGGTGGACTCCGGAAGGAAAGTGGAAGGTCCGGTGGGTGGCCCGGTGGGTGGCCCGGTGGGTGGTATGGCGGATGGTACGGCGGAGGTCGAGAAAGCGCTTTCCGATTTGGCCGGCCTGTCTTCGACCGGCGTCGCCACCCCGGATGATCTTGCCCGCGCCTTCCCGCAGTTGGCGCGGGACGTGCTCGCGGCCGACGACGAAGGCGAAAGCCCGGGCTGGCTTGGCAAGACCTGGGCCCGGCTGGCGTCGGTGGTTACCGTGCGCCGCGTCGGTGATGTCGAGGGCGACAGCGCCGAGGCGCTGCTGGCGCGGGCCGAAGCGCGGCTGGCCGAGGACGATCTGGCCAGCGCCGTCGCGGAAGTCGCGGCAATCCAAGATGCAGGCGCCGATGTGGCTGGCCCCTGGCTTGAGGCTGCAGAAGCGCGCCTGCGGGCCGATGCCGCCCTGGCGGCGCTCAATTCGGGCCTGGCCTCGGCTTTCCAGTGAGGGCCCCGTGACCCGGGCGATCTTCATTTTCATTTCCCTGGTCCTGGTTGCCCTCCTTGGCGCCTGGGCCGCCGACAACCCCGGATTCCTGACCCTGCAAGGGCGCGGCTGGCTGGTGGAAACCTCCATGGCCGCCGCCGCCGTTGCCCTGGCGGTTCTGGTTTTGCTCGCCTGGGGCATGGCCCGGACCTGGGGCTGGTTGCGCCACGGCACGCCGGTGGCCAAGGGCGCCCGGCAGCGGCGCGGCTGGCGCGCCTTTGCCAAGGGCATGTCGGCGGTTGCCGCGGGCGAGACGGCGGAAGCCGGTAAACTCGCCAAGCGCGCGGGCAAGCTCATGGACGATCCACTGTCACAGTTGCTGAGCGCCCAGGCGGCGCAACTGGCGGGCGACGCGGGCGCGGCGCAGAGCGCCTTTGAGGACATGCTCAAGGACCCGGAGACCGAATTTCTCGGGCTTCGCGGGCTTATTGTTGATGCCCAACGCCGGGGCGATAAGGCCCGGGCGCTGGAGCTGTGCCACCGGGCGCGGCTCATCAAGCCACGGGCGCCGTGGCTGCTACAGGCTTTGTTTGCACTGGAAACGGAAGCCGGCCTCTGGGGCGAGGCCCAGGAGACTCTGGAAAAAGCCACCAAGGTGAAGCTCCTGCCCCGCCCCGAAGCCAAGCGGCGGCGCGCCGTGCTGTTGCTGGAGCGGGCGCGGGAGGCTGGCGCGCAGGACGACGAGGATCAGGCCGCCGCCCTGGCGCTGGAGGCGCACGGCCTGTCGCCCTCGCTTGTGCCCGCCGCCGTGCTGGCGGCGAGGCTTGTTGCGCCCTCGCGGCCGCGCAAGGCCACGGCCATTGTGCGCCGGGCTTGGGGCCAGACGCCGCACCCGGATTTGGCCGCTGCCTACCGGGAAATTCTTGCTGATGAGACCCCGGCCCGCCGGCTTGAGCGCTTCTTGAGTCTGGCCAAGGCCGATCCCGGGCACGTGGAAAGCCGTCTCGCCGTGGCCGAAGCGGCGCTCGATGCCCGGGTCTGGACCACGGCCCGGTCACAACTGGAGGCCTTGGCCACCAGCACCGATACCGCCGCACCGGGGCCGGAGGCCACCTCGCGGCGCTTCTGCCGTCTCATGGCCAGGCTCGAGGAGGATGGCGAGAACAACCCCATCGCCGGGGCCCGCTGGGCCGACCGGGCTCGCGCCGCGCCCGAGGGCGACGTCTGGCATTGCCGGCGCTGCGGGGCCGAGACGGCGGACTGGGTCCCGCGT
>CAYOOG010000098.1:9353-9730 GCA_964405515.1 uncultured Alphaproteobacteria bacterium
CGGTCATTGCGGCGCCTTCGACGGCCTTGCCTGGGGCCCGCCGGAAGCCGGGCCCTTCCGCCAGGATGAGGGCGCGGGGGCGGCCGATCTCTGGCACTAGATTAAGCCTGCGGCAAACTCCTTGCCGGAACGGCGCCCAAGGCCTAAATTTCGCCGCTGTCCGGCATTTTGCCGCGACATTGCAATTGCACAGTGGGCCGCCTTAGCTCAGTTGGTAGAGCATCGCATTCGTAATGCGGAGGTCGTCAGTTCGAGTCTGACAGGCGGCACCATCGATTTTAGTGAGTTAACCGAATTCACCCGGCCACATCCGCCCCATAGGTAACGCCCTAGGTAACAATTGATCGCCTGGGGATCGGTCGGCGCCCACATGACGC
>CAYOOG010000099.1:0-9719 GCA_964405515.1 uncultured Alphaproteobacteria bacterium
GAGATTAGGCGTCAAGGGCCGGTCCGGCAGGGGCGCAAAAACGCCGCCGTCACTAATCACGTAAAGCGAATCGCGATCGCCCTCGGCGCGCCCAAAGGCCGCCGCCGTGGGGCCGACAATGCCCTCTGGAACCGAGCCGACGACCGCGCGGCTGCCGTCCGGGCGCACCTTGATCACGGTATTGAAGGGGTGGGTGGTGAGATAGGCGTTGCCTTCGGCGTCAATGTCAAAATCGTCACCCGGCACGCCGGTTGCAACAATTTCCGGTGTGCCGGCGCTGCCGTCTTTCTTGATGGGCACGCGGACGAATAGGGCCTGGTCGGAAACCGCAACGTAAAGGTAGCCCTTGCTTAGGCGCACGCCGTTGGGTCCGGGAAATTGTCCGATAAAAGGCCGCTGAGCGACGTAGGGGTGCTTGAGCCAGATTTCCGCCTTGTTCGTGCCCGCCTTGATCTTCCAAACCGCGCCGGGGATGGAATCGGCAACGTAGATGTTGCCATGCTCGTCAATATCAAGGCCGTTGGGCACGGAAAAGGGCGGCATGGGGGCGAAGGGCTCGCCATTGCCATCCGCGTCGATGCGCCAGATGCCGTGCTTTGACGGGTCGGGCGAATGCACCGTGGCGTACATGTTGTCGTCTTTATCGAAGTCGATGCACAAGAGGCCGGGCAGGCCATCGGGCCGCACCGTCGGCAATGCCGCGAACAGCGAGCGCTCGCCCGCCGGCGTCAGCTTCGTGATCTCGCTGCGCAACATGGAGGTGACGTAGATGTTGCCCTTGCTGTCTGACTTGACACTTTCCATGAACTCGCCGGGCTCAAAAGTCATCATCACTTCGGCGGGAAGCGGCTCCATGGGGGCCGGGGCTGGCATGGGAAAGGTCAGTTGCTGGAACAGGCCCACTTTGTCTGTCAGATTGCGCTGCTCCACCAGCTTGCCGTTGGCGACACGGAAGATGTCCACGCTGTCAATCGCCAGGGGCCCACCGGTCGGCGGGAAGCCCATGTAAGAGCCCGTGTTGGTTCCCATGGCCTTGGCGTAAAGCACGATCTGATCACCCTCGGCGACGATAGCCTCGGGGACCACATTCAGATCCGGCATGGCGGTGCGCAACATACCGATGACGCCATAAAATGCCTGGGGTCCACTGGGGCCCGGCGCGATGGCGAGACCGCCGGACGTATGGCTTGAGAAACCGGGGTCGACGATTTCATCGAGAACAGTCAGGTCGCCGGTGTTAAATGCGGTAAGTAGTTTCTCCATGAGCACCCGGTTTGCGTCGCCCTTGCCTGTGCCGGCAACCTCGGCCTCAGAACAGGCGCTAGTTGCCAAGAGAATTGCCCCGAGGGCGAAAAGCGCGGCAAACCTCGCCGCGGCCTCCAGGATCGCGTCGCAAATGCTCACCGGTTGTCTCTGAATGCTCATGGCCGAACTCCTGTAGGTTTTCACATTGGGCGGCAGGGGATGCCTCTAGCCGCCAAGACTATAGGGCGGGCCAGGGGGGCACTCAAGCCATCCGTGGTCTTCGAATTCAAGCTTAGGCTGCCGTCCTGGCAGCCCGGTGCTATAAAGACGGCTCGGCCACTCCCGAGGAGGTTTTCATGGGTGAAAAGGTTGCGTTTATCGGCTTGGGCGTCATGGGCTATCCCATGGCCGGTCATCTGGCCCGGGCGGGTCACGAGGTCTGTGTTTTCAACCGCAGCGCCGAAAAGGCCGAAAAATGGTGCAGCGAATTCGAGGGAAGTCGTGCCCCGACGCCCACAGCGGCGGTGGCGGGGACCAGTCTGGTCTTTTCCTGTGTCGGCGCGGACGACGACCTGCGCCAAGTAGCTTTGGGCGCGGACGGCGCCTTGGCGGGCATGGCGGCCGGTTCTGTATTCGTCGACCATACGACCACCTCGGCTGACGTGGCCCGCGAAGTGTCTGCGGCCGCAGCCGATGGCGGCATTGTTTTTCTTGATGCGCCGGTTTCGGGCGGGCAGGCCGGCGCCGAGAACGGCAAACTCACGATCATGGTCGGGGGCGATGGGGCGGCTTTTGAACGCGCCCTACCGGTCATGGATTGCTACGCCCAAAGGGCCCAGCTTATGGGGCCGGTTGGCGCCGGCCAATTGACCAAGATGGTCAATCAAATTTGCATTGCCGGGCTGGTCCAGGGGCTGGCTGAAGGTTTGCATTTTGCCGAGGCCGCGGGTCTTGACGCCAAGGCCGTGGTTGAGGTCCTTTCGAAGGGCGCTGCGCAATCCTGGCAAATGGACAATCGCGGCGACACCATGATCGAGGGAAAATTTGATTTCGGTTTTGCCGTCGATTGGATGCGCAAGGATTTGGGCTTTTGCCTGGACGAGGCCCGGCGTCTGGGCGTCGGGATTCCGGTGGCTGAACTTGTCGATGGGTTTTATACCGAGGTGCAGGAAATGGGCGGCGCAAGATGGGATACTTCGAGCCTCATTTCCCGCCTGCGAGAGGGGTTATAAGCCGGGGAAAAACACCAACCTGTAAAAAGGTTACGACCCATTCACTGGCCTTGCTCTCGTTCCAAATACTGATAAGGTTCGCGTCTTTCCGCCCGCCGGCGGTAGAGTTCAATACATGGAGGCGCTTAAACCATGCCGCAGATGACGGGTGCGGAAGCTATCGTTCATACCGTGCGGCAGCACGGCGTGGACACTATCTTCGCGCTACCCGGCGCGCAATTGGACCCTGTGTTCAACGCCTTGTACGACCACAGAAATGAGGTTCGCGTTATCCATACGCGGCATGAACAAGGTGCTGCCTACATGGCTTTTGGTTATGCGCGGGCCACGGGGCGCGAGGGCGTCTATGCCGTCGTTCCTGGGCCGGGGCTCTTGAATACAACTACCGCCTTGTGCACGGCATACGCCTGTAACACGCCGGTGCTTTGCCTTACCGGGCAAATTCCCTCCGACTCCATTGGAAAAGGGCATGGCCGGCTGCACGAGTTGCCTGACCAATTGGCCTTGATTAAGGGACTGACCAAATGGGCCGAGCGGATCGACAGCGCAAGTGAGGCGCCGGGGGCCGTGGCCGAGGCCTTCAAGCAGTTGCGGACCGGCCGGCCAAGGCCCGTTGAGTTGGAAATGGCTTGGGACACAATGGAGAGAGTGGGGGACGTAAGTCTATTGGGCGGGGTGGAGGAATTCGCGCCGCCCGGCCCGGACCCGGACTTGATTGAGAAAGCGGCGAAGCTATTGGGCGCGGCCAAGAATCCGGTGATTTTTGTTGGCGCGGGGTCGCTCAAGGCCGGCGAGCCGCTGTTGGCCCTGGCCGAAATGCTTCAAGCGCCGGTGGTTTCCTTTCGTGGAGGACGCGGCATTGTAAGCGACACCCATTACCTGAGCCAGGCATGGACCACCGGTCACACGTTATGGAAGACCGCGGATGTTGTGCTGGCCACCGGGACAAGGTTGCAATCGTCCCGCCAGCTTTGGGGCGAGGACGATGACCTGAAGGTCATTCATATCGATATCGATGAAGTGGAACTTACGCGAATCTCCACGCCGACCGTGGGCATCGCCGCGGACGCTAATCTGGCGCTTCGCGCCCTGGTGGATGTCGTGCCCGCCCATAACCTGCGCCGGCCTTCGCGCGAAGTGGAACTGACGGGTCTCAAGAACGGGTTGCGTGAAGAATTATCATCGGTCCTGGCGCCGCAAATGGCTTATCTGAAGGTCATCCGCGATCTGTTGCCAGAGGATGGTTTTTTTGTCGATGAAGTCACGCAAATGGGTTTTGCGGCCTGGCTGGACTTTCCCATGTCCCAACCTGGAAAGTTCATTTCCTCAAGCTATCAGGGCACGCTGGGTTACGGTTATGCGACGGCGTTGGGCATGCAAATCGGCGCACCCGATAAAAAAGTGATTTCAATCAGCGGCGACGGCGGCTTCATGTTCAATGTCCAGGAATTGGCAACCGCCGTTTTGCACAATATTGGCTTGGTCAATATCGTCTTCAAGGATGGCCATTTCGGCAACGTCCGGCGCATGCAACAAGAACTCTACGGCGGAAAGGTTTTTGCCTCCGATTTGGCCAATCCGGATTTTGTCGCCATGGCGGAGAGTTTCGGCGCTGCCGGCTACCGGGCGGAATCGCCGGAGGAATTGGCAACGGCTATTGCCAAGGGCTTTGACACCGCCGGCCCGGTGCTCATCGAAGTGCCCGTGGGCGAACTTCCAAGCCCCTGGCCTTACCTCTTGAGGGAGCGCGTGCGCGGACTCTCCTGAGCTACTTGAACGGTCCTGCGCGCCCGGCTACTCGATGGTGCTAAGGAAGGCGCGTTCCAGGGTCGGCGCCCCGGTCTCATCGCGCAGCGCCGTTGGCGTGCCGACGAAAACCAAGCCGCCGTCGTGCAAAATTCCTACGCGGTCGCATATTTCGTCAAGGTCGGCGAGGATATGGGAGCTCATGAATACCGCCCGGTCCTTTGCCTGACAGTCCGCCACCATCTTCTTGAACAGAATCCGGGCCTTGGGGTCGAGCCCGCTCATGGGCTCGTCCAGGATCAGCAGGGGACGCTCGGTCAAGAAAGTGGCCAACAGGCCCAGCTTTTGCGCCATGCCCTTGGAATAGACATTCACCCGTTCCGCCAGGGCGTCCGCGTCGAGACCCAGAGCCGCCGCCGCGTCCGCCGCCTGACCCACTGAATAGGGCTGGCCGTAGAACGACAGACTGAATTGCAGGAATTCGGACCCGGTCAGGCGTTGCGGCGGCTGAAATTTCTCCGGTAAATAGGCGAGCTGATCCCGGCTTCCCGGCGCCTGATTGTCCTTACCGAAAATCTTGGCGCGCCCAGCCGAAGGCTTAACCAAGGTCAGGATCGTCTTGATCAGGGTCGTCTTACCAACGCCGTTTAGCCCAACGAGCCCAAAAACTTCGCCGGGCTCGACTTCAAGCGACACGTCGTTGAATACCGCAAGTTTTTCGTAGCTTGCCGCCATTCCCTCGATCGATAACGCCTGTACCATGGGGTCCATTCTCAAACTATGTTTGGAAATATGGGGTTAGCTGCCCTGGGCTCGACCTTCGATGATCTTGCCAGTCGAAATGAGGTAACTCTGATTTGGCCGCAGGCGAACCTTCACGGCGGGCTTGATGCGGGAGGGCTTATAGTCGAAACGCACCGAATACTTGTCCACCGAAACGGCTTTCATATTCTCCGGCAAGCGGTTCGGTGTAATCCGCCGGCCATTCAGCCAGATTGCCCAAGTCTGCGGCCCCGAATAGACAATAGAGGAAAGGTGCAAGGCGGTGCTGCTGAAACGAAGTTTTCGCTGTGCCTCCTTTTCCTCTGTTACGGCGTCTTTCGCCTGCTTCTCCAACTGTCCCCGGCGCGCCAGTTCGAGTCCTTCGATCTCATCGGCTGTGAACATCAAATCGGGCACGGTGTACTCGATCACCGCGGGCGGCGCCTCGATTTCGACATCGTCCTTGTTCGCAACCGCGGCATCGGCTGGTTCCTGCCCCGCCGCCCAGTTTGCCGAAAGCAGCAAGATTCCAACGGGCCAGATCAGGAAGCGGTTGGCGAATTCCCTCACTGTACTCAGCCTTTCGTTTTCTTCACGTAGGGCTTCAGGGTTCGCCATTCAAACTCCGCACTTCCCTTGACCATACTAAAGGAGCGGTTTGCCCGTGCAGCGTTTTCCGCTGCAACCATGCTATCCAATTCCCGTTCCATGGAAAGGTTCTTCAACTGAACTTGACCCGGAAATTCCTTCAGGACAGCTTCAGTGAATCGAATAAAATCCCCGTCCAAAGTGGACCTCGCGGTCAGGCGGACGGTTGTAGCCACAACGGTAAAGCCACGACGGCTGAACTCCCGGTCGTCGACATCCCGTTGTGGATCGAACTCATACTGAATGCGGCCCAAGCCCATTTCAATGCGCAGACGATCCAATATCTTGGCGGCCGCCATGCGATCCTGCTGCCGCGTCAGGCCTTTCTCGATCAACCGTCCGTAAACTTCCGGATTCTCCTCCATTCTCGCCAGTTCGGCGTTGGTTTCGCCAAGAGTTGATCGAATCTGGCGCACGACTCTGTCGAGGGCAACGCGGTCCTTTGCCACACCGGTCTGCATTGGCTCGATAATCACGTACAAGGCCATTCCCATAAGGCCATTGATCAGAAGTAAGAGGGCCGGAAGCGCCCCTCGGCCGCTCACCGCTTGCTGAATCCGCTCACCGATCGTTTGCTCGACTTCGATTTCGCCGAGGTCTTCATGGTCTCTATAGTCCGTACGGTCCGTATCGTCCGTATGGTCCGTATGGTCCGTAGGGTCTGTATAGTCGGTAGTCATGTCGCCTTCCCTTGTACGAGAAAGTCAGCAGAGTAGGTTACCGCGGCCTGTTTGACGCTTTCCTCACCAGAGACGCGGACAAACTTCTGTGACGGCAGAATATTGAGCGGCGGTCGCACAAGGACGACCTCAAGTCCTTCAAATTGCCTGGTCAAACGATCCTGAAGCGCGAAGGTTTCGGCGATTGCCGCTTCGGCATCATCATAAGAGCTGAGATCAACGGTAAACGTGATCCTGACGTTGGGCGCCTGCCCTTTCTTTTGGGCCCCCGCTCGCCTACCGAGGGCATGCCGATTCCCTATTTTGCCCTTTTAAGAGGAACGTAGTACGAACATCTCGAGCAGGTGGAGAATCGGATATCCGGCACGTGGCTGTCAGAAGGACCAGCGGGTTATGGCCGGAAACAGCAGACAAAGATAAAGCGCTGCCGCGAGGGCCGGCCCGAAGGGAAAAGCCTCCGCACCGCCGGCACGCCTCCAAAGGATGCCGAAAACGCCACCCAGCACGCCGGAGAGCACCATGAAATTGGGCAGGCTGGCGGCACCCAGCCACAGGCCTACAACGGCGACAAACTTGACGTCACCCAACCCAAGGGCGTCCTTGCCGGCAAACCTCTTGAATCCCTCACGTACGAGAAGGAAAGCGCCACTACCGGCCACCGCGCCTACCAGGGAGAAGGTGAGCAAGTCCATTGGCTTCGCGCCCAGCAGCAGCAGGTAGATCGGGCCAAGGGGGGCGATCAAGATCAGCACCAAATCCGGAATGATGCCGAATTCCAGGTCGATCAGCGTAATGATGACCAGGCCGACGGCCAGCGCCGCTAATACCAGAGCGGGCCATGTCATGCCGAGTTGCATCTCGGCGCCCAGGAACATGGCGGCCATGAGTAGTTCGGTTGCGGGGTAGCGTGGGCTGATGGGCACACCGCAATGGGTACAACGCCGCCCGGCGAAAAGCCACGACAGCACCGGCACCAAATCCCGCACACGCAACGTTGCCGAGCACGACGGGCAGCGTGAGCCGCCCCAGACTATTGTGATGCCGCGCGGCAAGCGCCAACTTACCGCCGTGGCGAAGCTGCCGAGAACGAGGCCGAGAATAACGGCGGCAAACCCGCCGACAAGTTCGGGTGGCAACTGAAGATTTTCCGGCACGCTTTCTAAAAACCGAACGGCGAGGTGTAGAGCCACCAGGCAATCAGCGCCAAAACGCCGACGCCGAGCAGCGAAAGTCTAACCGGCATTGCCCATTCCCGCCAGTTAGCAAGACCCCGCGCCCCCACCGAGTGCAAAACGTCCGGCGAGTCCGCGATCGCTTCCTTGACGTGCTTTTTCTTGACCTGCTTGGAATTATCACTGAAGGCGGCCAGCAGACTCTTATCGGAAATAATATGGGCGATGCGTGGAATGCCGGCGCTGCAGCGGGCGATGGCCTTGAGCGCACTCTCGTCAAATAATCGGTCCGCCGCCGCGATATCAGGGGTTGAGCGAAACACCCGGTAGCGGATGTACTGCATCATGACCTCGTCCGCCATGGCGCCGACGGTAAAGGAAAACACAATCCGCTGGCTAAGCTGCCGCAATCCGTGGTCCTGCAATTGCCGCAAAAGCTCCGGTTGACCGAATATGATGATCTGAAGCAGCTTGCTCTTCTCTGTTTCAAGATTGGATAGGCGGCGCACGGCTTCCAGCCCGTCGTGGCCCAGCGCCTGCGCTTCATCCACCAGAAGCACCGCGGCCCGCCCGTCCTTGAACTTTTCGAGTAAGAATTCGTTCAAAGTATGAAACGGATCGCTGGACTTATCCGGGTCTAGGCCGACAGCGCGGATGATCCATTCCGGATCATTCTGGGGATTGATGATGTAGGCAACGGACGCATCCTGTTCGATGAAATGTTCAGTCAACATGCGGCAGATCAGGGTCTTCCCGGTGCCGACTTCGCCGATGACCTTCATAATGCCTTCGCCGCGTTCGACGGCGTAGATCAGCGAGGCAAGAATGTCCTGATGCGTCTCGTTCTCGAAATACAGTTCGCTATCCGGCGTTAACGAGAACGGCCGATCGGTGAGACCGAAGTGGGCAAGAAATGGCATTCTTTACGGCCTAATTCGTCCGAAGGTAATCGATGCGTCTGCGCACCGCGTCCACGGGAATGTCAACTTCTCCGGCTTCGGGCGCCAGCTCGAGGGCGGTTTCATAAGCGCGCAACGCGGTCGTAGTGTCGCCTGAGCGATCAAGCAGAACGGCGAGGTTTAAACGGTAGGCGGCATTCCCGGGTTGTAGCTTTGTCGCCTCGGTCATGTATTGAATACCCTGTTGTAGATTGCCGACTTGGGCGTAGAGCAGGGCAATCTGCGCGGCCACCGGGCCGTGTCCCGGATTGGCCGTATGCAATCGGTGTAGGCGCTTCAACGCGCGGTCCGGCGATTGCTGGCCGAGAAGGCCTAGCAGTTCGGTCAAGGCGACGATTTCATTCGGGTGGTGGTTAAGCACTTCCTCGTAGGCGCGAATGGATTCGCTGCTACGGCCCAGCCGGCGCAATGCGGCGGCACGTCCCATCAGTGCTGTAACTTCCGTTGGCTGGCGGCCAAGCAACTCATCGTAAATATTCAAGGCTAGCTGCGTTTGGCCGCCGCGCAAGTAATCGCGGGCTTCGATGTGACGTTCCTCGAAATGGGCGCTTTCATCGGTGATCGAGATGGCGTCGCTGACCTTCGGAGCCGCCGGTTTAGGCGCGGTGCGGCGCGGTGCCGCGACCGGCGCCGGTTGGACGCGCTCGACCTTGGCTTCTTCAACTGGTGCCGGGGATTTGACCTCGGCGGCTGCCGGCGCGGGTGTGGGTTCAGCCTTCGCGATTGTCGGCGCAGGCGCGCTGGCGACAATTTTCTCTGCCGGAGAACTGGCTGCTTGTGGTTGGGCAGCCTGTTGCGCCGGTTGGCTATCCGGGCGCTCCGCGGGCGCGGTTACGGCCTGCGGCGGGCTTTTGGTACTTGCCACCTGCTTCTGGGGCATGATGATCTCTGAACTGGGCCAGAAAATCACCATTCGCGGCACAGCCGCCAAACCGACAAGGGCGACGGCCGCGCCACCGGCCAGCCACGCGGGACCCGGGATCGGTAATTTCCGCCCTGCCTTGGAGGCGGACGGCATCAGGTTCGGCGTCTGGGGTTTATCCTTCCGCGTTTCCTGATCGGCTGCCTGTTTCAAGGCCTTGTAAAGAAGGCTCATCCCCCTGCCACTTCCCCGCTGCTTGGACTCGGTCCCTGATTCGGACCATCATTCGTGGGCCGGAACCCTGCGGTTTCCGGCACGCGGTGGAGTGTACTCGCAAGACTCCGCTTTGAAAACCACAGACCTAGGGTCCAGACTCATTAAATCCACCATATGACTGTGACAACGATGCACAG
>CAYOOG010000100.1:0-9686 GCA_964405515.1 uncultured Alphaproteobacteria bacterium
CCTCTCAGATGACGGACTCTACCTTAAACTGGAGGAAATTACGGGGAACACGTCACGATGGGTGGCGAAAATCCTTTCGCTCTACGTCCCCAACCGGGAATAGCCATGCCCCTCTGGCTGACGAACATCATCCTGAAAGTCCTGGGAGGCCTGGCCAAATGGCTGGGCCTCTTTTGGCTTGTGAAGAAGTACCAGGAAGGGAAGGAGGCCAAGCGTGTTGCTGAAATCAAGGATGACCAACTCAATGCTGCGAACGATCGCTCTCGTACTAAGCGCTCTTTGGTTGACAAGCTGCGCCGGGACGGTCTCTAGCTGCCCACCCCTGGTGGAGTACGAGGAAGAGTTTGAGGAGCAGGTTATCGCCGAACTGAACGCCCTGGAGGGCGATGCTGTTCTTTGGATTGTGGTCGACGACTACCGGGTTTTGAGGAACCAGATCCGCGCCTGTAGATAGTCGCTCAGGCGTGAACCGCCTCTTCCAAACTCTTCTCAACAAACGCGGCCATACTGATGCCCTCGCTGGTCGCAGAGGCGTATACCCTGCCGTGAAGTTCGGGGCTGACGCGAACAGCAAAATTGCCGGAAAATACTCTGTTGGGATCTAGGCCCTGCTCTTTGCAGAAGGCCTCGTGCTCGGTAATTGTTTCGGCAAATTCCTTTTCGAGTTCTTGAACGGAATTTCCGACAAAAGCGATTACGTCTCTAGAATTTACAACACTACCAATGAAGGCTTCCTCTTCATCGTTATATTCAATTTTAGCCACGTAGGGGCCGTGGCGCATTACATTCATAAGTCCTCCTATATTTCGGCTTTGACTAAAAACTCCCTCACTTTCTCCACCGCCCATTTCTTGGTATCGGGCTGGGGATGGGGGCTGTGAACCGTATACGCAACCCCGTTCAATTGCAGTGATACCTTGCTACCCTTCCTTTGCTCTACAACACCACCTAAAGCTATTACGAGTTTCTCAATGCGGGACCACTTAATGTCGGCCCGCGTCGGCTTCTCGAATATGTCCGCCAAAGTGGCTTGGTTCTTTTTGTTCAGTGCCATAGGTATCATATAGTGATACCATTCGTGGTATCAAGTAGTGGTATCAAAAAAATGTTAAGGGAGAGTAAATCCAGTGAGGGAGGGAACGGGTTGAGAACATACCGCGATTCCTCCGCAGAAATGCCCGCTCACAGCGTCTTCTCTGGCTTCCGGGTATCAGGGGGCCAAAACAGGAACAAAGGCGCTTAGAGGTGCATTTGAACCGCCGAGCACTGTCTTACAAAAACCTAAGTTATTGTTTTAATTGGTCGGAGTGAGAGGATTTGAACCTCCGGCCCCTGCCTCCCGAAGACAGTGCTCTACCAGGCTGAGCTACACTCCGAACGAAACGGCCTTATACAGCCGGGCGGCGGCTTTGCCAAGCGCGCGGGAGGCTTCCAGGCAATCCTAATATGTCCGCTCGACGCAGAATTCCACGGTCTCTGCCAGCGCCTGCTTAGCCGGGCAGTCGCTGAACAGGCCCAGTGCATCGCGGGCGATGGCGCCGTAATGGCTGGCGCGCCCCGCGGTGTCGTCCAAGGTACCGTGTCTGTCCATAAGGGCGATGGCGCGCTCCAGGTCGCCGTCTTCCTGCTCGCCCCGCTCAATGGTGCGGCGCCAGAAGTCGCGTTCCTGGTCATTTCCCCGGCGGAAGGCGAGCACCACGGGCAGGGTCATCTTGCCCTCCCGAAAGTCGTCGCCCACGGTCTTGCCCAATGTGGCCTGGCGCGCCGAATAATCGAGCGCATCATCCACCAGCTGAAAGGCGATGCCCAAGTTACGGCCGTAGCTTTCCAGGGCGTCTTCCTCGGCCTTCGGGCGTTCGGCGACGACGGCGCCGATACGGCAGGCGGCGGAAAACAGCGCCGCGGTCTTGGCGGCGATCACTTCCAAGTAGGCGTCTTCGCCGGTCTCCGTATCCTTGGTAGTGATGAGTTGCATCACTTCGCCCTCGGCGATCACCGCCGATGCGCTGGAGAGAATATCCAACACGCGGAGCGAGCCATCCTCGACTATCAACTGAAAGGCCCGGCTGAATAAAAAGTCGCCGACCAAGACACTGGCCTGATTACCCCAAACCGCATTGGCGGTGGCGTTGCCGCGCCTCAGGTCGCTTTCGTCCACCACATCATCGTGCAGCAGGGTTGCCGTATGGATAAATTCGACGCAGGCCGCCAGCCGCAAGTGCCGCTCGCCGCCGTATCCGCAAAGCCGGGCCGAGGCCAGGGTCAAAAGCGGCCGCAACCGCTTGCCGCCGGAGGCAATAATATGACCCGCAAGCTCGGGAATAAGCGAAACCTGGCTTTCCAGGCGCTTGAGGATGACCTCGTTGACCCGGGCGAGATCGTCACCCACCAGGGCGTGCAGATTAGCAATGGCCCCGCCCGGAGCCTTGATTTCAGGCGTCCCTTCGACGCCGGCGAGTGGTACGACGTTTCCCAATGTTCCGTCCTTTGGCTGGATTCGGAGTACTTGTTGCCGCAGCGGCCAAGAGTCCTTCCGGCCCAAATGGAGCCGTTTGACCGGGATTAATTTGCGCCGTGGCAAGGCGCGTTTCGCTTTACGATGTGGGGCATCGTATAAGGAACGCAACACTGCCACGGCGCAAAGAAATCCGGCCTTCGGTGGGGCAAATCGAGCCCCTCGAGTGTGTTGCGACGCTCGCCCGATATACCATATCGCGCTTCGCGCCGCGCCTTCTCGAAAAACCGATTTGCACCCATCAAACTGATTCCATTTGGGCCGGAAAGACTCTACAACCGGAATAATGGTCGTATTAGCCCCAGACTGCAACAAGACTCGGGTCATTTGTATGCGTGAGCTCCTTCGGACCAACGACATGGTTTTGCTCTCCTACGCCAGCACACTTTTGGCGGAAAACGGCCTGCACGCCACGGTCCTGGACACCCACATGAGCGTGCTGGACGGCAGCATAGGGGCGCTGCCCCGGCGTCTGATGGTGGTCGAGGCGGAACTGGACAAGGCCCGGGAAGTGTTGGCGGCCGCCGACCTGCATGGCGCCTGAGCCATGAGCACGGCCCTTGAGACCACCGAAAACACCGTGCTCGACGGGCGGGTGCGGCTTATCCAGCCGGCCAAGGGCTATCGCGCCGGCATGGACACCATCTTCCTTGCTGCTGCGGTGCCTGCCCGGGCGGGCGAGCGCGTCTTCGAGGCCGGTTCCGGTGTTGGCGGCGCGGCGCTGTGCCTGGCCGCCCGTGTGGAGGGCGTGCATATCTCCGGCCTGGAGATCCAGCCGGAAATGCTTGATCTGGCCAACGCCAATGTTGCGGCCAACGGGCTGGACGGCCGGATTGATTTTACCCTTGGCGACATCGCCGGGGCTCCGGCAACCGTTGAGCCCTTCGACCACGTGATGATGAATCCGCCCTACCATGAGCCCGATCGGTCCCGCGCCTCACCCGTGAAGGCCAAGCGCATCTCCAATACCGAGGGCGAAGCGCCCCTGGGCCAGTGGATCGGCTACGGCCTGGGCGCGTTGCGCCCGCGCGGCAGTCTCACGCTGATCTACCGGGCCGACCGCCTGGGCGAGGTGTTGGCGGCCGTGGCGGGCCAAGCCGGCGAAGTGAAGGTGTTTCCGCTTTGGCCGGGCGGTGACAAGCCCGCCAAGCGGGTGATCGTGCGCTGCCGCAAGGGACTGACCACGCCGCTTTCCTTGCTGCCGGGTTTGGTCTTGCACGGGCCGGGCGGCGCCTATACGGATGAGGCCCAGAAAATCCTGCGCGACGGCGAGG
This sequence comes from uncultured Alphaproteobacteria bacterium, assembly GCA_964405515.1. Lineage (GTDB taxonomy): Bacteria > Pseudomonadota > Alphaproteobacteria > JAPYRI01 > JAPYRI01 > CAYOOG01. The sequence continues at coordinate 3,790 of CAYOOG010000100.1, forward strand.
CCTTGGACTTCTGAGGCTCTATTTCAACCGGCCCCTTTGCATTAGACTGTGCCCATGGAATTCAAGAATTGGAGAAGGCTGATCCCCATCAGGCGCTGGCGCGAGCCGCGGCCCCTGGTCACGGTATTGCGCCTTGAGGGTGTCATCGGCAAGGTCTCGCGCTTCCACGGCGGTTTGACGCTGAAGGACCTGGAGCCCGTTATCGAGCGGGCCTTCGCGCCGAGTCACCTGAACGCTGTGGCCTTGGCCATCAATTCGCCCGGCGGCTCGCCGGTGCAGGCCTCCCTGATTGCCGACCGTATCCGGGCGATGGCGGCCGAAAAGAACGTGCCGGTCGTCGCCTTCGCGGAGGACGTGGCGGCGTCCGGCGGTTACATGCTGGCACTGGCCGCCGATGAGATCTTTGTTCACGCCGACTCCATCGTCGGCAGCATCGGCGTCATCTCGTCGAGCTTCGGCTTTACCGGGTTGATCGAAAAAATCGGCGTGGAGCGGCGGCTCCATACGGCGGGGGAGAAGAAATCCATGCTCGACCCCTTTCTGCCCGAGGATGCCAAGGATGTGGAGCGCCTTAAGGCCATCCAGAAGGAAATCCACGAGGACTTCAAGGAGATGGTCAAGACCCGCCGCGAAGGCAAATTGAAAGGCCGCAAGGCGGCGCTGTTCACTGGCGAATTCTGGACCGGCGCCAAGGCATTGGAGCTGGGTCTGGTGGACGGCATCGGCGAATTGCGCACGGTGATGCGCGAACGCCATGGCGACAAGGTGCGCCTGCGCCCGGTGGCCGAACCGAAGGGCTGGCTGCGCCGCCGCTTTTCCATGGGCGGGCGTATGGGTGGGCAGATGTCCGGCGCGGCCTGGGCCGACGACCTGGTGGAATCCTTGGAGCAGCGGGCGCTGTGGTCCCGCTTCGGGCTTTAGACGGGCTAACCCATGTTTCTCAAATTTCTGCTCACCGCCGTTATCATCTTCGCCGCCTGGCAGGCTTTCAAAATCTATGAACGCCATAATCGCCGCCGCGACCACGTGGATGATGAGTCCGCCTCCCTGGAGGTCGAGGAATTGACCGAGTGCACCGTCTGCGGCGCTTATGTTCCGGCGAGCGGCGCGGCAAATTGCGAACGCGAGGACTGCCCCCACAAGCCCAGCCCGTAGGGCAATTTCCGGTCAGATGGTTCCAATTGGCCGGATAGTGCTCTACTGTGCAGCGCACAATAACAGCTTGGAAAGCAATCCAGATGGCCGCCCAGAGCGCATCTAAGCCCCCGTCATTTCAGGAATTGATACTCGGCCTGCAGAGCTTTTGGGCGGACAAGGGCTGTGTATTGCTGCAACCCTACGACATGGAAATGGGGGCAGGCACCTTCCACCCGGCGACTACCTTGAGGGCGCTGGGGCCGGAGCCTTGGAAGGCCGCCTATGTGCAGCCGTCGAGGCGGCCGACGGACGGACGCTATGGCGAAAACCCGAACCGCTTGCAGCATTACTACCAGTTTCAGGTCATCTTGAAGCCCTCGCCCGACGATATTCAGGCGCAGTATCTGGATTCCCTTGGCGCGCTCGGCATTAAAGCCGACGCCCACGATATCCGCTTTGTCGAGGACGACTGGGAGAGCCCGACGTTGGGCGCCTCGGGCCTGGGTTGGGAGGTCTGGTGCGACGGCATGGAAGTCAGCCAGTTCACCTACTTCCAACAGGTCGGCGGCATCGAATGCAACCCGGTCTCGGGCGAGCTCACCTACGGCCTGGAGCGCCTGGCCATGTTCGTCCAGGGCGTGGAGAACGTCTACGAGCTGGACTGGAACGGCGACGGCGTGACCTACGGCGACGTCTATTTGCAGTCGGAGCGAGAATTCTCCGCCTACAACTTCGAGCACGCCGACACGGAAATCCTGCTGCGTCACTTCGACGACGCGGAAAAGGAATGCGGCTCGTTGCTTGGGGTGCAACTGCCGTTGCCTGCTTACGACCAGTGCATGAAAGCCAGCCACCTGTTCAATCTGCTGGATGCGCGCGGTGTCATCAGCGTGACCGAACGCGCCGCCTATATCGGCCGGGTGCGGGCGCTTGCCAAGGGCTGTTGCGAGGCCTGGCTGGCCAGCCGGATGCCCGGTGATGGCTGAATTTCTGCTGGAGTTGTTGTGCGAGGAAATTCCGGCGCGCATGCAGCCGCGCGCGGGCGACGACCTTGTGCGTCTGGTCGGCGAACAACTTAGACAAGCCGGGCTTGAATATGAATCCGCCCATTCATTCGCCACGCCGCGCCGGCTTTGTCTGGTGATCGACGGCTTGGCTCAGGCGCAACCGGATATTTCCGAAGAACGCCGCGGCCCTAAATCCGACGCGCCGGAAAAGGCCCTCGAAGGATTTTTGAAAAGCACCGGGCTTTCGCGGGAGCAGCTGGAAGTGCGTGAGACCGAAAAGGGCTCGTACTATTACGCGCGGATTGAGGCCAAGGGACGGGCGACGGCGGACGTGCTGGCCGAGATCGTGCCCGAGGTGATAGCCAAATTTCCCTGGCCCAAGTCCATGCGCTGGGGCGCGCGGCGCTTGAAGTGGGTGCGGCCGCTGCACGGTATTTTGTCGCTGTTCGACGGCAAGGTCGTGATCGTCGAGGTTGATGGCATAACGTCGGGCAAGCAAACGCGCGGGCATCGTTTCATGGCGCCGGAGCTCATCAATGTTTCGGACTTCGCGGATTACAAAAAGAAACTGGCGGCGGCTAAGGTGATGCTGGACGCCGCCGAGCGCTGCAAGATCATTGCCGGGGAGGCCGCGAAAGCCGCCAAGGCCGTCGGTTGCGAGGTTGTGGACGACCCGGCGCTGCTGGAAGAAGTGGCGGGGCTGGTCGAATGGCCGGTGGTGCTGCTGGGTGATATCGACCGCGCGTTCATGGACCTACCGCCCGAGGTGCTTACCGCCGCCATGCGCGGCCACCAGAAGTATTTCTCGCTTGTCCAGGCCAAGAGCGGCGAAATGGCGCCGTATTTCGTTACCGTCTCCAACATGGCCGCCAAGGACAAGGGCGCGGAAATCGTCAAGGGCAACGAGCGCGTGCTGTCGGCCCGCCTCGCCGACGCCAAGTTCTTCTGGGACCAGGATATTAAGGTGCCGTTGGCGGACCGGGTTGGTGCGTTGGACGGTGTGGTGTTCTTTGGCGACACCAGCCTTGCTGAAAAAATGGAGAAGGTTGGCGATTTGGCCGCCGAGCTTGCCGGGATTGTCGATGCGGACAAGAAATCTGTCGGACGCGCTGCAGAGCTGGCAAAGGGCGACCTGACTTCCGGCATGGTCGGCGAATTTCCGGGGCTCCAAGGTCTCATGGGACGGTACTACGCACTCAGTGATGGTGAAGACGCCGCTGTCGCAGATGCCATTGCCGAACATTATTCCCCCAAGGGAGTGAGCGATGCTTGCCCGGAGGCACCGATTTCCGTGGCGCTCGCCCTTGCCGACAAGGTTTATGCGCTCGCATATTTCTTCAGCCGCGACATGCGCCCGACCGGATCCAAGGACCCCTACGCCTTGCGCCGTGCGGCCATAGGTATATTGCGCCTGATCCGCGACAGCGAGCTAACGGGGGTCAGCCTGAAAACATTATTTGCGACCGCCGTCAAAAAGGCTGGGCCAAAGGGCGCGGATGCCACGGTGATCGGAATCGAAATCTACCATTTCGTTTTTGATCGCTACGAAGTCTTGAAGCGGGAAATGGGAGAGCGTTTCGATCTTTTGAAGGCGGTTCGCGAGAATGGCGACGACGATGTCATGCGCGTGGAAAAACGCATTGCCGCGCTGAATGAATTCCTTGGAACGGACGACGGTTCCAATTTGCTCGTTGCCTATAAACGCGCCGCAAACATTGTGGAAATCGAGAGCAATAAGAAGGCTGACGAATTTTACATTGGAAAGGTCGATGAAAATCTTATTTCCAATGGGCAAGCCGAAGAGAAGGCGCTTTATGCGGCACTCATGGACGTCGATGGCCGCGCGCGAATAGCGCTTGATGCAGAGGACTTTGTTTCAGCAATGGAGGCGATGGCGAAGCTTCGCAAGCCGGTGGACGAATTTTTCGACAACGTGACAGTCAACTGTGACGAACAATACATGCGTATAAATCGCTTGAATCTCTTGTCTGAGATAAAGGCCACCATGGAACTGGTCGCCGACTTCTCGAAAATTGAAGGCTAAACCCATGACGCAATGGGTATACGGCTTTGGCGAGGGGGCGGCCGACGGCACGGCGCAAATGAAAGACCTTTTGGGCGGCAAGGGGGCGAACCTGGCCGAGATGTGCAATCTCGGCCTGCCGGTGCCGCCGGGCTTCACACTGACGACGGAGGTTTGCACGGCTTTCCTGGATGGTGACGAGACCTACCCGGTTGGCCTGGAGGAGCAAGTGGCGGCGGCGCTGGCGACGGTCGAGGCCGCCGTTGGCGCCAAGTTCGGCGACGCCGAGAATCCCTTGCTGGTTTCCGTGCGCTCGGGCGGCCGGGCCTCCATGCCCGGCATGATGGATACGGTCCTGAACCTGGGGCTGAACGACGAGACCATGGCCGGGCTTGCCAAGCGTACGGTCGATGGGCGTTTCGCCGCCGACAGTTACCGCCGCTTCATTCAGATGTACGCCGACGTGGTCATGGGCGTCGACCATCATCACTTCGAGGATCTGCTGGAGGCCTACAAGGAATCCAAGGGCCTGACCCTGGACACCGACCTGTCCGCCGACGATTGGGGCGAGGTCATCACGGCCTACAAGGACAAGGTTCAGGCTGAAGCGAACGAACCTTTCCCCGATGACGTGCGGGACCAGCTTTGGGGCGCCGTCGGTGCCGTCTTCAAGAGCTGGATGAACAATCGCGCGCGCAGCTACCGGCGCATCCACGGTATCCCGCAGTCCTGGGGCACGGCCGTCAACGTCCAGGCCATGGTCTTCGGCAACATGGGCGACGACAGCGCAACCGGCGTCGCCTTTACGCGCGACCCCTCGACCGGCGAAAAGGCGCTCTACGGCGAATTCCTGGTCAACGCGCAGGGCGAAGACGTTGTCGCCGGCATCCGTACACCGCAGAGCCTTACCGTTGCCGGGCGCGAGGCCAGTGGCTCCCAGTCGCCCGCCATGGAAGAAGTCATGCCCGGGGTTTTCGCCCAATTGCTCGAGGTCAATACCAGGCTGGAATCCCATTGCACCGATATGCAGGACACGGAATTCACGGTCCAGGAAGGCAAGCTCTGGATGTTGCAGACGCGCGCCGGAAAACGAACGGCCACGGCGGCACTCAAGATCGCCGTCGATCTCGTGGCCGAAGGGCTGATCGACGAGCGTGAAGCGGTGTGCCGCATCGACCCGGCGGCGCTTGAGCAGCTTTTGCATCCGACCCTGGACCCGGACGCGACGCGCGATGTGCTGGCGCGCGGCCTGCCGGCCTCTCCCGGTGCCGCAAGCGGCCAGGTGGTGTTCAATGCCGACGAGGCAATGCGTCTAGCGGGCGAGGGCCGCAACGTCATTTTGGTCCGCGTGGAAACCAGCCCCGAGGACATTCAAGGCATGCACGCTGCCCAGGGCATCTTGACCAGCCGTGGCGGCATGACCAGCCACGCCGCCGTGGTGGCCCGCGGCATAGGGCGGCCCTGCGTGTCCGGCGCCGGGGGCGTCCGCATCGATTATCAGCGGCGTCTGATGACGGCGCTGGACCGCGAAATCAAGGCGGGCGACGTGATTACGCTCGATGGTTCCACGGGCGAGGTCATGGCCGGTGAGGTTGCCTCGGTGCAGCCGGAACTTTCGGGTGATTTTGCCAAGCTCATGGACTGGGCCGACGAGTACCGGGTCTTGCGCGTGCGGACCAATGCGGAAACGCCGACCGACGCCGAGGTGGCGCGCGCCTTTGGCGCCGAGG
>CAYOOG010000101.1:0-9675 GCA_964405515.1 uncultured Alphaproteobacteria bacterium
ACAGCGCGTCGGCCTTGCCGCTGACCAGATTGACGGTTATGCCGGTCTCCGCGGTGAAGGCGTCCAGCAAGGGCCGGATCAAAACCTCCTGGCGGTAGGAATAGATATTCACTTCGCCGGCGGCGAAGGCGGTGCACGGCAGAAGGGCCAAGCAGAAAACAAGCGCGGCCAGCCGGCCTAAGGGGAATCGCCATTTCATGGCCAGACTTTACCTGATTCCAAGTCGCAGGAAAATTGACAAGATCATCTTTAGACCGCGTCGGCGCCCACGGCTTCGGCAATACCGGCGAATCCGTCCCGTTCAATATACCTGTCGAGATCCAGGTTGATGCGATCGACCAGGCCCGGGCCCTGATAGACCAAAGCCGTATAGAGCTGCACCAACGAAGCCCCGGCCCTGATCTTGGCGTAGGCGTCCCGCCCGCCTGAGATTCCGCCAACACCAATGAGCGGCAGCCGCCCTTGCGTCAATCCGTAGAGCCGACGCAGCAGATCGGTGGACGGAGCGAACAATGGGGCTCCGCTCAAACCCCCGGGTTCGTGACGCATGTCGCTGGCCAGCATGTCGCGATGTTCCGTAGTGGTGTTGGCGACCATCAGGCCATCGACGCCGCTGTTCATGGCGACGTCCGCGACGGCTTCTGTTTCCGCCTCATCGAGATCGGGTGACACCTTGAGCACGATGGGCGCGGGGGCGGTATCCGTCTCGAGCGCCGTCAACTCGGCGCGGCGGTCCATTAGCCGGGCCAGCAGATCGCTCAATTGATTTTTCTCCTGAAGATCTCTCAAACCCGGTGTATTGGGCGAGGACACATTGACGACGAAATAGTCGGCAAGGCCGTGCAGGGTCAACAGGCCGCTCAAATAGTCAGCGGCGCGGTCCTCGCTGTCACGGTTGGCGCCCAGGTTGACGCCGACGATGCCCCCGCGCCCGCGCCGCAATCCTAGGCGCCGGGCGACAACGACCGCGCCCACATTATTAAAGCCCATGCGATTGATCACTGCCTGATCGCGCTCCAAGCGGAACAAACGCGGCCGGGGGTTGCCGGTTTGGGGCAACGGCGTGACGCTACCCACTTCGACAAAACCAAAGCCTTGCGCCAGCATGGCATCGGGCACTTGGGCGTCCTTGTCAAATCCGGCGGCAAGGCCGACCGGGCTTGGAAAATCGAGTCCCAAAACCCGCGTCCTGAGCCGCGTCAGATTCCGCTTCGGCGCCTTGGGCACAAGCCCCGTGGCCATCAGCCGCACGGTCATGCCGTGCGCGCGCTCCGGGTCGATACGGCGGACCAGGGGCCAGGCCAGGGGATACCAATCCACGCCCGCTCTCCTTAACCGCCGTCGCGCGCCAGCGCCTTGGCAATCATATCCATGGAGGCCTGACGCCCATAAATGGCGACGAAAGTTCCCATGCGCGGACCCTGGCTTTGGCCGAACAGCACTTCGTAAAGCGCCTTGAACCAGTCGCGCAGGTTTTCGAAGTCGTGGCGTTTGCCCACTTCGTATATGACGCTTTGAATGGCTTCGCCATCGGCGCTGTCATCTAGATCACCGAGCAGCGCGAGCAGGTCCTCCATGGCCGCGCGTTCCGTATCCGTTGGCGCGCGGTAGACTTTGTTGGGCTTGACGAAGTCGTGATAGTAGCGAATGGCGTAGCCGACCAGGCGCGCCAGCAGCGGATGGTTGTCCGGATTACTGCCCGGCTCGTAGTTTTCGATAAAGCCCCAGAGCACATCTTCTTGCTCGGCGCCGGAAGCGCTCACCAGATTCAATAGCAGCGAAAAACTCAGGGGCACATCCTCCGGCGGTGGCGCGCCACCATGAATGTGCCACACCGGATTGCCGAGCCTCGCCTCTTCATCCTGTTCCGCGTACTTGGTGCAAAGGGCGACGTAATCATCCACGTGCCTGGGGATGACATCGAAGTACAGCCGCTTCGCCTTCTTGGGACTGTGGTACATGTAAAGCGACAGGCTTTCGGGCGTGGCGTAGGTAAGCCATTCCTCGATGGACAGGCCGTTGCCCTTGGACTTTGAAATCTTGGCGCCCTGATCGTCCAGAAACAATTCGTAGGTCAGCGACGCCGGCGGCTCGCCGCCCAGAATCTTTGCGATGCGGCTTGAAAGGCGCACGGAATCAATCAGGTCCTTGCCGCTCATTTCATAGTCCACATCAAAGGCCACCCAACGCATGGCCCAATCGGCCTTCCACTGCAACTTGCAATGGCCGCCGGTGACCGGCACCTCGGCCTTGGCGCCGTTGTTGTCGTAGACGATGGTGCCCTTATCCAGATTGCGTTCAATAACCGGCACCTGCAGCACCTGGCCGGTATCGGGGCAAAGCGGCAGGAACGGCGAATAGGTGGCGCGGCGTTCTTCGCCCAAGGTCGGCAGGATGACGTCGATGACCTGATCATAGCGCTCCAACACGTGCAAGAGAACGTCGTCGAATGCGCCACTGGCATAGCATTCGGTCGAGCTCTTGAATTCGTACTCGAAGCCGAAGTCGTCGAGAAAGGCGTGCAGCCGGGCGTTGTTGTGAGCGCCCAAGCTGTCGTGGGTGCCGAAGGGATCCGGCACGGCGGTCATGGGCTTGCCCAGATGCTGGCTAAGCATTTCCTGCTCCGGCAGATTTTCCGGCACCTTTCTGAAACCATCCATGTCGTCGGAGAAAGCGAACAACCGGGTCGGCACGTCGGAGATTTGTGCAAAGGCGTGGCGCACCATGGCCGTGCGCGCCACTTCGCCGAAGGTGCCGATATGCGGCAGGCCGCTGGGCCCGTATCCGGTCTCGAACAGGGCATAACCCTTGTCGGGCGGACGGCTCTCCAGCCGCGCAAGAAGCTTGCGTGCCTCTTCGAACGGCCAGGCCTTGGCTGTGAGCGCCTGCTCCCGGATATTGGGCATGGATGGATCCTTAATAATCGGCTAGTGGCCCTATGACTATGCTGGTGCGACGAATCCGTCAACACGGCTATACTCGCCGGCCATGAACGAAGCCGTTTCAGGAATAGCCCCCGCCGGCCTTGCCTTGCCGGAAGCCTCCGCCCTGGTCGCCGGGCCGGGCGCCGTCTGCCTTCTGTCGCCCGAAGGCGAAGTGGCGGAACTGAGCCACGCCGAGGCCAAGGCGCAGATCGCGGAGGACAACTTTCTGGCCTGTCACGCCCCGACCACGGCCCGCAAGCTGGGCCTTGACCGTCTTTCCGCCCTTGACCTTTTGGAGCTCTTTGCCTTCACCCGACCGGCGCAGTTTTGCCTGCCCACGGTCCGTGGTTTGGCGGCGGCTTTGGGCCTTGCCGCCCCTCATGGGCTGGAGGAGCAAGCACTGTCCCTGTTCGAGGCCTGCCGAGTGTTACTGCGGCAAATGTCGGATTGGGACGAAAAGACCAAGGCAAGCGCGGCAGCGGTGGCCATGGCCATGACCCGGGGCGGTTGGGCCTGGGGCCCCTTTGTGCTCAGGGCGCTGGGCGGACCGTCTGGCGCCGCGGGCATCGCGGTTTGGGAGGCCCTGCCTGAATGGGAGGACAGGCCCGCCGAGCCCGGCCCCGCAGACCACGGTGTCGGCGAGGAGGAGACGCGGGAAAGGCTGGCCGTGCTTTTGGGCGAGCAGGCGGAGACCCGGGAGGCTCAGGCCGATTACGCCGCCGGCGCGGCGGCGGCCTTTATCCCCCGCGAGGCGGTCGGCAGCCCCAATCTGGTTCTGGCCGAGGCCGGTACCGGCATCGGCAAGACCTTGGGCTACATCGCCCCGGCCAGCCTGTGGGCGGAAAAGAACGGCGGCGGCGTGTGGCTGTCGACCTATACCAAGAACCTGCAGCGTCAGATCGATCAGGAACTTGACCGGCTATACCCCGACCCCGTTGAAAAAGCCGAGAAGGTAGTCTTGCGCAAGGGCCGGGAGAATTACCTTTGCCTGTTGAATTTCGCCGACGCCGTGGGCCGCGCGGCCGGCGGCCCGGCCATGGTGGCGCTCGGCCTGCTTGCCCGTTGGGCCCTGGCGACCCGCGACGGCGACATGGTGGGCGGCGATTTCCCGTCCTGGCTCGCCGGAATTCTGGGAGAGCAGCGCACCCTGGGCTTGGCCGACCGGCGCGGTGAGTGCCTCTATTCCGGCTGCGACCACTACCGCAAATGCTTTGTCGAGCGCGCCACCCGCGCTTCGCGCCACGCCGACATCGTTATCGCCAACCATGCCCTTGTAATGACCCGCCACGCCAGCTTTTCCACCGAAGAAGACGCGGACGAGGGCCTGGACCTTCCGACCCATTACGTTTTCGACGAAGGGCACCACGTGTTTGACGCCGCCGACGGGACTTTTTCGGCAGCGCTTGGCGGTATCGAGACGGCGGAGCTGCGGCGCTGGTTGCGCGGCGGTGAAGGCGGACGCCGCAAGCGCCGTCAGGCCCGGGGCCTGGAGCGCCGGGTCGGTGAATTGACGGCGGGCCAGGCCGAGGGTGAGAGCGCCTTGAAGGCGGTGCTGGCGGCAGCGGCGGCGCTGCCCGGCGAGGGCTGGCTTGGCCGTTTGGCCGAGGGCAATCCCCTGGGCCCGGTGGAGGCGTTCCTGGCCGAGGCGCGGGCCCTGGTCATGGCGCGCAACGACCATGAGGCCACGCCCTATTCCCTGGAGGCCGCCAAGGCTGAGCTGCCCGAGACCATCCTTGAGGCGGCAACAGCCTGCGAGGCGGTGCTGGCCAAGCTGGCCAAACCCATGTCCGCACTGGCCAAGGCGCTCAACAAGCGGCTCAACGACGAGGCGGCGGAACTGGACAGCCCGACCCGGGGGCGGCTGGCGGCGGCGCGGCGTTCGCTGCTGCGCCGCCTGGAATTCAACGTCGCCGCCTGGCGGGCCATGCTCAACGAATTGCCCCAGGAAACGCCGGAGGCCTTTGTCGATTGGTTCAGCCTGGAGCGCGGCGGCGGGCGCGAGTTCGACGTGGCGCTCAGGCGCCATTATGTGGACCCGACCAAGCCGTTTGCGGAATCCGTGTTGGAGCGCGCCCACGGCGTACTGCTGACTTCCGCCACCTTGCGCGACCGCGCGCCCGAAGCGCCTAACGATTGGTTGAGCGCCGAGGTGCGCACCGGCGCCCATCACCTGGCGCTGCCCGGCGCGCGGCTGGCCGAGCCCTCACCCTTCGACTACCCGGGCCAGACCCGGGTGCTGGTGGTCACGGACGTGGCGCGCAACGATGCGAGTCAGGTCGGTGCAGCCTATCGCGAGTTGTTCAAGGCCGCGGACGGCGGGGGCCTTGGCCTCTTTACCTCCATCGCCCGGCTCAGGGCGGTACACCGGCTTATTGCCGGGGACCTCGACCAGGCCGGATTGCCGCTTTACGCCCAGCACGTGGACGCCATGGACACGGGCACTCTGGTCGATATCTTCCGCGCCGAGGGCGAATCCTGCCTGCTCGGCACCGACGCCGTGCGCGACGGCGTCGACGTACCCGGGACGGCTTTGAGACTGATTGTCTTCGACCGCGTGCCCTGGCCCCGGCCCGACCTGCTGCACCGGGCGCGACGGACGGCTTTCGGCGGGCGCGGCTACGACGACATGCTGACCCGCCTGCGCCTCAAGCAGGCCTTCGGCCGGCTGCTGCGGCGCCAGGACGACCACGGGGTTTTTGTCATGCTCGACCGCCAAATGCCCTCGCGTCTGGCCACGGCTTTTCCGGAAGGCGTTGAGGTGCGCCGCCTGGGGCTTGCCGAGGCGGTGGCTGAAGTGGGAGCATTTCTGGACCATCAAAGAGCGCTATAGATTGCCACCAGATCGCCATCGCCTCCCTCTCCCCCTTGCCGCCCTTAATATGATCGCCTATGGTCCCAGCCCCACGGCGGCAGCGCTACATGGCCCGTATGGAAGGCAGTAGAAAGATGAGCAAGAAAGTCACACCCCACGAGGCCCTGATTTATCTCATGGTCGTTACGTCAGCGGCGGATTCCGACATGTCGGACCGCGAATTGTTCACGGTCGGCGAGATTGTGCGCACCCTGCCGGTGTTCGAGGATTTTGACGATGGCCGCCTAGTGGACATCGCCGAGGAATGCACACCGCTGTTGGAGGCGGAAGATGGCCTCGACGAGTTATTGGAGATTGTTTCGGCGAGCCTGCCCGACAATTTGCATGAAACTGCTTACGCAATATGCTGCGACGTGGTCGCTGTCGACGGCACGGCGGACCAGGAGGAATTGCGGATTCTCGAGTTGATCCGCCATGGGCTCAACGTGGACCGCCTGAGCGCCGCAGCGATCGAGCGCGGCGCCCGGGCACGCTACGCCAGACTATAGAATTACCGTCGCCTCCCACTCCCCCGGCGCCGGGTTAAAGAGATAATCCGTCACGCCCTGGTTCTCCCCGGTTTCCGGGCATTCTAGAACATCCTGCCACCGCCACGACCTGTCATGCGGTCTTGAATTCCGGCCCCACCTGACCCACTATGAAGCGGATGGAGGCTACTTCAAGCCCTTGAAAGTAATGGGCGTCCCGGGGAGACACGGGCACATTCAACAAGCCCGGGGAGTACGAGGCATGGACAAGATCAGAGTGGCGATTGCCGGCGTGGGGAATTGCGCCAGTTCTCTGGTTCAAGGCTTACACTATTACCGCGAGCGCCCGGAACTGGGCGATAAGGATCTCTCGGGCCTCATGCACGCCAAAGTCGGCTCCTGGGGCTGTGGTGATATTGAAATAGTGGCGGCCTTCGACATTGACCACCGCAAGGTCGGCAGGCCTGTTGAAGAAGCCATCTTCGCCAAACCCAATTGCACCATGGTGTTCCAGAAGGCAATACCGGTGTCGGACGTTCTGGTGCAAATGGCGCCGGTCTTGGACGGCGTCGCCGATCACATGACCGACTATGACGACGACTGCGCTTTCCGCGTCGCCGACGAGCTGCCAGTGGACGTAACCGAAGTGCTTGTTAAGTCCGGCGCCGAAGTGCTGATCTGTTACATGCCGGTGGGCTCGGAACAGGCGGTGCGGCACTACGCCCGCGCCTGCCTTGAAACCGGTGTCGCCATGATCAATTGCGTGCCCGTATTCATCGCCTCCGACCCCACTTGGGCGGCGAAGTTTCGCGAGCGCGGGATTCCCATTATCGGCGACGACATCAAGAGCCAAGTGGGCGCGACCATCGTGCACCGCAACTTGGCGCGCCTCTTCGGTGACCGGGGCGTGGACCTGGACCGCACCTATCAACTGAACACCGGCGGCAATACGGACTTCTTGAACATGCTGGCGCTCGAACGCTTGAAGTCCAAGAAAGTGTCGAAAACGGAATCCGTGCAAAGCCAGTTGGACGAGCGCTTGGACGCCAAGGATATCCATATCGGCCCCTCGGACTACGTGCCCTGGCAGGACGATAACAAGGTCTGTTTCATTCGCATGGAAGGCAAGGGTTTTGGTGGCGCGCCCATGGAGATTGAATTGCGCATGTCGGTTCAGGATTCGCCCAACAGCGCCGGCGTGGTTATTGATGCCGTGCGCTGCGCCAAGCTGGGCCTGGATCGCGGCCTGGGTGGCCCCCTGGAAGGGGTCGCGGCTTACTTTATGAAATCGCCGCCATTGCAGATGCGGGATTCGCTGGCGCGGGAGCGCACGGACGCCTTCATTCGCGGCGAGGAAGAGGCCAGTGCCGGCGGCACCTTGGACAAGGCGGCTTCCGGCGAGTGATTCCGCTTCACGACGACAACCCTACCGACACCAAGCCAGTCGTCACGGTCAGCCTCATCGGCGCCTGCATTGTGGTCTTTCTTTGGCAGTTGTCGCTTGGCGGTAATGGTGGCCAGCAGGCGGTCTACGCCTTGGGTTTTATTCCGGCGCTGCTGTTCGAGGGCCGCGAACTGTCGCCGGACATCGCCCTTCTTCCACCAAGCGCCACCTTCATCACATCCATGTTCCTGCATGGCGGCTGGATGCATCTCATCGGCAACATGCTGTACCTGTGGATATTCGGCAATAACATCGAGGACGCCATGGGCCACGGCCGCTTTATCGTCTTCTACGGCATCTGCGGCATTGCGGCGGCGCTCGCCCAGGGCTTTCAGGACACATCGTCTGTCATCCCCATGATCGGGGCCAGCGGGGCCATTTCCGGCGTGCTCGGGGCCTATCTGCTGCTTTATCCCAAGGCCAAGGTGCTGGTGCTGGTGCCCCTTGGCATCATCATCACTACCCTGCGCCTGCCCGCTCTTTATGTGCTTGGTTTCTGGTTTGTCTTGCAGTTCTTGAGCGGCGCCGTGGCGGCCTCCGCCGAGAGTGGAGGCGGTGGCGTCGCCTGGTGGGCGCACATTGGTGGCTTTGTCGCCGGCATGGCATTGGTCTATCCCTTCCGCCGGCAGCCCCGGGCGGCGCGTGTCAAGGGCCCCTGGGGGTAGGGTGTCGGCCGTGATGAAGCAAGTCCTGATCGCCCTTCTTGTGGCCCTTGGGCCGTTCACCGCCGCGGCCGCCGACAGTCGGCCACGCTCATCCGAGGTCGAGGACATCCAGGCTTTCCTGGCTCCCCTCCAAGACAAGGCGGAGAGCGGAGACGCCGACGCTCAGTATCGCATCGGCGTCATGTACCGCGACGGAAAGGGTGTGCCGCGTTACATCTCGGAAGCTCTGATCTGGTTCCGCCGCGCCGCCGAACAGAACGAGGCCCGGGCGCAGGCCGCCTTGGGCGACATTTACCGCGACGGCCAGGGCGTTGAACAGGACGACAAGGAGGCCGCAGACTGGTACGCCAAGGCCGCCGCGCAAGGTGAGCCTCACGGCCAGAGCGAGCTGGGCTACATCTACGGCACCGGCTATGGCAGGCCCAAGGACCTGGTGCTGTCCTACATGTGGTCGTCCCTGGCCGCGGCCCAGGGCGACGAGCCGGCGGCAACCAACAAGGCGGCGGCGGCGGCGCGCATGGTGCCCGGGCAAATCAAGCGGGCGGAAAATCTCGCGAAGGCGTGGCAGCCAACTTTCTAAGTTGCCCGGAAGCCTCCCGCTCCCCCTTCCCAACCACCCGTTAAGGATAACCTGGAGGTGGATGGAAAGGGGGAGCGGGAGGCTGCGGTAATTCTAATGATGCTCTTTGTGGTCGGTCATAACGTTGTGATCGTGGTCCAGGCCCATGTTGTGCAAACGATTATGTAGTTGCCGGTGCACGCCGGTAAGGGTCAGCCTGAACTTCTTGTAGGTTTTTTCATCTGCGCGCGGGGCCACTGTGTCGAGATAAGCGATCGCGCCTTCGATATGGCCGAGGATGGTGAGCGCGTCCGCCGCCGCCATGAACTCCGAACCCTCGACCGGCATGATCACAGGCGAGGTGTGGGCGCCAATGACTTCGCCGTGCACAGGATCATTGGCGCGGATCAGAACCGCGGCCCAGGAGCTTTTATCCACCTTCAATTGCCAGTGACCGGAGGCCTTGCGCCCATCAATGGTTTGGCTCTCGCGCACCTCGCCGTTGACGATCAGTTCGGCGCGCAGCAGGGGCTCCATCACGCTTTCCGCCGACCACAGCACATCCACCGTACCGCCGGAGCTGGGCATTTCAATGCGCTCGCCCGGCGCCTTGCCGTCCACGCTCATGTCAACGAGTGGTCCAAGGGTGACGAAAGTTCGGCCCCGTTCCACCGCCCGCTGCCAGGCCTGGTTGACCTGCACCCTTAAAAGTGGTCCGGGACGAAAGAGAGGATTTGGCGCATT
>CAYOOG010000102.1:0-9554 GCA_964405515.1 uncultured Alphaproteobacteria bacterium
CAAAGGGGATCGAGCCCAACAGGTAGGCCAGCAGGCCGCACAAATAAAATGGCCAGGTGAAGCTGAAATCGCCAAGGAGATCCGGCATCAGGTGCCTTCGTATTCGTACACCGTGCGCCCGGCGACTACGGTTCGCAGAGCCCGGCCCTGCACCGGGCGGCCGTCAAAAGGCGTGTTCTTGGACTTGGCCTTGAAATTCTCGGCCTCCACCTTCCAGGGCACGTTCAGGTCAAAGATCACCAAGTCGGCGGGCGCCCCGGCCTTCAGCACGCCGCAGTCGAGGCCCAGCAGTTCCGCCGGGCGTGCGGTCATGGCCTTGAGCAGGGTGAGCAGCGGCACTTGGCCGTTGTGGTGCAACTCCAGCGTCAGGGGCAGCATGGTCTCCAGCCCGGCGATGCCCGGCTCGGCCTGTTCCATCGGCTGGCGTTTTGATTCCACGCCCTGGGGTTCGTGGGCGCTGACAATTACGTCGACGGCACCGTCGGCCAGCCCGGCGACCATGGCGGCGCGGTCTTCCTCGGCGCGCAGCGGCGGCGAAGTCTTGGCGAAGGTGCGGTACTCGCCAAGGGCGGTCTCGTTCAAGGCGAAATGGTGCGGCGCCAGACCGGCGCTCACCGGCAGGCCCCGGGCCTTGGCCGTTCGAATGACATCAAGCGCTGCGGCGGTTGAGATTTGATCGACGTGGTAGCGCCCGCCAGTCAATTCCGCGAGGCGCACGTCGCGTTCAATCATGATGACCTCGGCCGCCGCCGGAATACCGGGCAGACCCCTGCGCGTGGCCATTTCGCCCTCGTTGACGCAGCCGCCGCCGGCGAGCGACGGCTCCTCGGCGTGTTGCACCACCAGGAGGCCGAAGGCGCTGGCGTAGCTCAAGACCCGGCGCATGATGAGGGCGTCGGCGATGGCCCGGTCGGCGTCGCTGAAGGCGACGGCCCCGGCCTGGGAAAGCAGGCCCATTTCGGTCATTTCCGTACCGCCCAGGCCCTTGGTCAGCGCCGCCATGGGATGGACGTTGACCACGGAGAGTTCCCGTGCCCGGCCCTTGAGGTACTCGACCAGGGATATATCGTCGATCACCGGATTGGTGTTGGGCGGGCAGACCAGGGTGGTAATGCCACCGGCGGCGGCGGCGAGGCTGCTGGAGGCCAAGGTCTCGCGATGAGCGGCGCCCGGCTCGCCAAGACTGGCCCGCATATCGACCAGTCCCGGGCCGAGGCAATGGCCGCCGCAGTCAATGGTCTCGACACCCTTCGGCGCGCCGCCCTTGAACAGGTCGGCGCCCAGGTCGGCAATCAGGCCGCCTTCGGTCAGCAGGGCGCCCATGGCGTCAAGACCGCTCGCCGGGTCAAGCAGCCGCGCGTTCGTATAAGCCGTGCGGGGAGTCTTGGTCATGCCTTACCCCCGCCATTGCCGGCCAGGGCCTCCAGGCAGGCCATGCGGACCGCCACGCCCATTTCCACCTGTTCCTGAATGACGCTGCGGTCCAGATCGTCGGCCACGTCGGTATCGATCTCCACGCCGCGGTTCATGGGGCCGGGGTGCATGATCAGGGCGTCGTCCTTGGCCGCCGCCAGTTTGGCGTAATCGAGGCCGTATAAATCAAAGTATTCGCGGATCGAGGGCACGAAGGTGCCTTGCATGCGCTCGGTCTGCAGGCGCAGCATCATCACGATGTCGGCCTCGTGCAGGCCCTTGGACATGTCGTGGAAGACTTCGACCCCGAGGCGCTCGGCGTTGGGGGGCATCAGGGTCGGCGGGGCGACCACGCGCACCCGCGCGCCCATGATGTTCAGGAGATGGATATTGGAGCGCGCCACGCGGCTGTGCAGGATATCGCCGCAAATGGCCACCACCAGCCCTTCGAGGCGCCCCAGCCGGCGCCGGATGGTCAATGCGTCCAGTAGCGCCTGTGTGGGGTGCTCATGGCTGCCGTCACCGCCGTTGATGACCGGGCAGTTCATCTTCTGGCTCAACAGCGCCGCGGCGCCCGAGCTGGGGTGGCGCAGCACCAGGATATCCGGGTGCATGGCATTGAGGGTCATGGCCGTGTCCAGAAGGGTTTCGCCCTTCTTGATGGAGGAAGCCTCGCCGGCCATATTGACCACTTCGGCGCCCATGCGCTTGCCCGCCAGTTCGAAGGACGTGCGCGTGCGCGTGGAATTCTCCAGGAAAAGGTTGATCTGCGTGCGCCCGGCCAGCAGTGCCGGGGCCTCGGCCTCGCCCCTGTTGACGGCGACATAGCGGTTGCTCCCGTCCAGCAGCAGACTGATATCGTCGCGCGACAGGCCCTCGATCCCCAGCAAATGCGGGTGCCGAAACGAAGAAACGGATTTAGTTGTCATTAAAAAAAAGACTTATAGGGCCATAGGGGGGGTCGCGCAAGAGCTGGAAAAATTCCTGGCGGAGCATATCGGTTAGATATATCGCCGCAGCCGGAGTGACGTTGCAAATAACCCGCCGCCCGCCTATGGTTCCGGCTGCTTTTCATGGCGTCCCCCGCCGTCCGAAAAGGGTTGAAAAATGAAGTTCAAGCTGATGCTTGCCACAGCCGTGGCGGCCTTTATCCACAATTTCGCTTTTGCCGCCGATCTGCCGGGCACCCGGGCCGGGATCGCCCGTGACGCCGATGTCCCGTCCTACGTGGCCCAATGCAACGCCGTTGTGGATGATGCCCAGATCATGCTCGATGCCCTGGAGAAGGGCGAGGGCGCGTCCACGGTCTCGAACCTGCTGGAGCCCCTGGACGAGCTTTACCTGCACTTGGGCGCCGGATTCGGCAAGGCGGGTCTCTACGCCCAGGTCTATCCCGCCCCGGAAATGCGACAGGCGGCCCAGGAATGCGAGCAAAAGCTGGTCAAGGTCAGCGCCAAGATCGGGCTGTCGCGGCCCCTGTACGAGAGAATCTCCGCCGTTGATCTGAGTGCGGCGGACGATGACACGCGCTATTTCCATTTCAAGGAGCTGCGCGATTTCCGGCGGGCGGGCGTCGACAAGGACGAAGCCACCCGTGACCGCATCCGCGCCCTGAACGAGGAAATCAATGAAATCGGTCAGGTCTTTGCACGCAATGTTCGCGAAGATGTTCGCCACGTGGACCTCGATCCGGGTGATCTGGCGGGGCTGCCGGAAGACTACATCGCCACCCATCCGCCCATGGAGAACGGCAAGGTCCGTATCACCACGAACTACCCCGATGCTTTCCCGTTTTTTTCCTACGCCGACAGCGATCAGGCGCGCTACGACCTGTCGTGGCAGTTTGCCAACCGGGGATATCCGGCGAACCAGGAGGTGCTCAAGAACCTTCTGGTCAAGCGCTACGAGCTGGCGGGCATATTGGGCTACCCGAATTATGCGAACTATGTAACCGAGACCAAAATGATCGAGACCCCCGATCAGGCGCAGAGCTTTATTGATGAGGTTAGCGACCTGGCGGGCGGTGTGGCGAAAAGGGAATATGACGCGCTGCTTACTCAATTGCGGAAGAAGGATCCCAAGGCGGAAAAGGTCAATTCCTGGCAACGCAGTTATCTGATGGAGCAGATCAAGCGCGAGCAGTTCCAGGTGGATTCAAAGGAAATACGGCAATACTTATCCTACGACCGTGTTGAGGCAGGCGTCTTCAAGTTGGCGAGCGACCTCTTCGGCGTCACTTTCAAGCCCTGGGACACGCCGGTCTGGCATGAAAGCGTCAAGGCCTTTGAGATGTGGGATGGCGATCAACTGATAGGGCGCTTCTATTTGGACATGCATCCGCGCGACGGCAAGTACAAGCACGGCGCCATGTTCCCCATTCAAGCCGGTGTCGAGGGCGGCCAGCGGCCGGTCGTATCGCTGGTGGTCAATCTGCCCGGCGGCGACGACGGTCCGGGCCTGATGCAGCACGGCGACGTGCGCACATTCTTTCATGAGTTCGGCCACTTGCTGCATTACATGTTCGGCGGCAGTCAGCGCTGGAGCGGGCTAAATTCGTCTGGCCTGGAGTGGGACTTTATCGAGGCGCCATCGCAGATGCTCGAAGAATGGATGTGGGACGCCGAGACGCTGCAACAGTTCGCCGTCAATGAAGCGGGGGAGGTCATGCCCGCCGATCTGATCGATCGCATGGTGGCGGCGCGCTATGTTGGCACCGGCCTGTTCACGCGCGGCCAGATGTATCTCGCCGCCTTAGCGCTGAATTACTACAACAAGAATCCGGCGCGGGTCGACCTGCTACCGGTGATGATGGAGCTATATCGTAAGTATCGTTTGTTCGACTATATGGACGGCACGCATTCGTACGCCAACTTCGGGCATCTCGACGGTTATTCGGCCATCTATTACACCTACATGTGGTCGCAAACCATCGCCAACGACTTGTTCGGGCGTTTCGAGGCGGCCGGCATACGCAACACCGATATGGCGCGGGAATACCGGGACAAGGTTTTGGCGGTCGGCAGCACGCGTCCGGCGGCGGAGTCGGTAGCGGATTTTCTCGGTCGGCCCCACAACATGGCGGCCTTCGCTGAACGGATGGAACTCTCGCCCTTGGGCAAGTGATTACCGAAGGCTGTCCAAAAAGCCCTGAAGAATGTAAGCGGCGGCCATCTTGTCCACGACCTCGGCGCGGCGTTTACGCGAGGCGTCGGCTTCCAGCAGAGTCCGGGTGACCGCTGCCGTCGACAGGCGCTCGTCCCAGAAGGTCAGCGCCAGATCGAAGCGCTTGAGGAAATTTCCGGCAAAAGATCGCGCCGACTGGCAGGCTGGCCCCTCGCTGCCGTCCATGCTGATGGGTAGGCCGAGCACCAGTCCCGACACCTCGTGCTCCTCGATGGTCTTGACCAGGGCCTCGGCATCTTCGGTGAACTTGGAGCGGCGCAGTACGGACAAAGGCGAAGCCACCATCCAGGTACGGTCGGACAAGGCCAGGCCAATGGTCTTGGCGCCCAGGTCGAGCCCCATGACGGGCCGCCCGCGAGCCGCCAATTCGCTGAATTCCGTAGGGTTGCAGATGGCCATGGCGAGTGATACTTTCCGCGCGGAAACCCCCGGATTTCCTTGCGCCACCGGTCCCGCGGCAGGATTATCATTCATTGCCGCCCGTCGCCCCGGCGGCGCCGAACGGGGCCCCGCAATCGGCAAGAAAGTCGCACATGTCGGTCGATAAAACCACCGTGGCGAAAATCGCCCATCTCGCCCGCATCA
This sequence comes from uncultured Alphaproteobacteria bacterium, assembly GCA_964405515.1. Lineage (GTDB taxonomy): Bacteria > Pseudomonadota > Alphaproteobacteria > JAPYRI01 > JAPYRI01 > CAYOOG01. The sequence continues at coordinate 5,182 of CAYOOG010000102.1, forward strand.
AGGTCGCGGAGGATAAGCTTGCGCCTCTGGCCGACGAGCTGAACGCCATCCTTGACTGGGTCGAGCAGCTATCCGAGGTGGACACCGATGGTGTGCCGCCGATGACCAGCGTCGCCGACATGACCCTGCCGCTCCGCGCCGACAAGGTAACGGACGGCGACCGGCAGGCCGACGTGGTGGCCAACGCGCCGGAAGGCGAGCAGGGCTTCTTTGTTGTGCCCAAGGTCATCGAATAATGAGCGACCTGACCGAACTAACCTTGGCCGAGGCCCGCGACGGGCTGGCGCGTGGCGACTATTCGGCGCGGGATTTGTGCGCCGCCTATTTGGAGGCCATGGAGAAGGGCCGCACGCTCAACGCCTTTATCACACAGACGCCGGAGCGGGCGCTGGCGATGGCGGCGGCCTCCGACGAACGCCGCGCCAAGGGTGAGACCGGGCCCATCGAAGGCCTGCCCATCGCGGTCAAGGACCTGTTCTGCAGCGAGGACGTGCTCACTACCGCCGCAAGTCACATTCTGGATGGCTTCCAGCCGAAGTACGAATCCACGGTAACCGCCAACCTGTGGCGGGACGGCGGGGTTATGCTCGGCAAGACCAATCTGGACGAGTTTGCCATGGGCTCGTCCAACGAGACCAGCTACTACGGCATGGCGGTCAATCCCTGGCGGCGGGAAGGGGATGAAGCGCCCCTGGTTCCGGGCGGCTCCTCGGGTGGCTCGGCTTCGGCCGTGGCGGCGGGCCTGGCCCCGGCCGCCATCGGCACCGATACCGGGGGCTCCATTCGTCAGCCGGCGTCGTTTTCCGGCATCGTTGGCATGAAGCCGACCTATGGCCGCTGTTCGCGCTGGGGCGTTGTGGCCTTTGCCTCGTCCCTCGATCAGCCAGGGCCGATGACGCGCAGCGTGCGCGACGCCGCCATCATGCTTCAGTCCATGGCCGGTCACGACCCAAAGGATTCAACCTCAGCGAACATGGCAACACCGGATTTTGAGGCGGCGCTGGGTGGCGGCATCAAGGGTTTGCGTATCGGAATCCCGGCGGACTATCGGGTCGACGGCATGCCGGCGGAGATCGAGGCGCTGTGGGCCCAAGGCATCGATTGGCTCAAGGCTCAGGGCGCCGAGGTGGCCGAGGTCGAACTGCCGATGACCAAGTACGCCTTGCCCGCCTATTACATCGTCGCGCCCGCCGAGGCCTCGTCCAACCTTGCGCGCTACGACGGCGTAAAGTACGGCCTGCGCGAGGACGGTGAAAACCTTATCGACATGTACGAAAAGACACGGGCGGCGGGATTCGGCGCCGAAGTTCAGCGGCGCATTCTGATCGGCACCTACGTGCTGTCCGCCGGGTACTACGACGCCTATTATCTGAAGGCGCAAAAGGTGCGCACGCGCATCGCCCAGGACTTTGCCGCCGCCTTCGAAAGCGTGGACGCGCTGCTGACGCCGACGGCGCCGTCGCCTGCCTTCGGCCAGGGCGAGAAGCTTGCCGACCCCATCGCATGTATCTGAACGATGTTTTCACGGTGCCCGCCAGCATGGCCGGGCTGCCCGGAATCTCCGTTCCCGCCGGTCTGTCCGGCGAGGGCCTGCCGCTCGGGCTTCAGGTCATCGGCCGCGCCTTCGACGAGGAAACCGTATTTCGCGTGGCGGCGGCGCTGGAGGAAGCGGCGGGCTTTAGTGCCCGGCCCCAGCCCTGGTGGGAGAACGGCGCATGAGCGGCATCGTCAAGGGTGCCACGGGCGACTGGGAAATGGTCATCGGGCTTGAGGTTCACGCCCAGATCGTCTCCGAGGCCAAGCTGTTTTCCGGGGCCGCCACCGATTTCGGCGCCGAGCCCAACAGCCAGGTCAGCCTCGTGGACGCCGCCATGCCCGGCATGCTGCCTGTAATCAACGAATATTGCATCGAGCAGGCGGTGCGCACCGGTCTGGCTCTCAAGGCCAAGATCAACACCACCTCGGTGTTTGACCGCAAGAACTACTTCTATGCCGATCTGCCCCAGGGCTATCAGATATCGCAATACCTTGATCCGATCGTTGGCGAGGGCACCATCATTCTCGACCTGGAAGACGGCAGTACCAAGGAAGTGGGGATCACGCGCCTGCATATGGAACAGGACGCCGGCAAGAGCCTGCATGACCAGCACCCGTCCAAAACCTTCGTGGATTTGAACCGCTCCGGCGTGGCGCTGATGGAAATTGTCTCGGAGCCGGACTTGCGCACGCCCGAGGAAGCCGGCGCCTATTTACGCAAGCTGCGAACCATCCTGCGTTACCTGGGCACCTGCGACGGTAATATGGAGCAGGGCTCCATGCGCGCCGATGTCAATATTTCCATGCGCCGCCCGGGCGAGGAATATGGCACCCGATGCGAGATCAAGAACATCAATTCCGTGCGTTTCGCCCAGCAGGCCATCGTGTACGAAGCCCGGCGCCAGGTGGACTTGATGGAGGACGGCGGGACCGTGGACCAGGAAACCCGCCTTTTCGATCCCAGCAAGGGCGTAACGCGCTCCATGCGCAGCAAGGAAGAGGCCCACGACTATCGCTACTTCCCCGACCCGGACCTGCTGCCCCTGGAGCTGGAGCAGGCTTGGATCGATGAGATCGCCACGACCCTGCCGGAACTTCCCGATGACAAAAAGGCGCGTTTTGTAAACGAGTTAGGCCTGCCGCCCTACGATGCCGGCGTACTGGTCGCCGATCAGCGCAACGCCGACTTTTTTGAGGCCGTGGCCAAGGGCCATGACGCCAAGGTGGCGGCCAACTGGGTTACCGGTGAGTTATTCGCTCATCTAAACAAACGTGGGTTTGGCGTCGACGAAAGCCCGGTTTCGGCATCGGACCTCAGCGGTCTTTTGGACCTCATGGCGGATGGCACGATTTCCGGACGCATCGCCAAGGACGTGTTCGAAATTATGTTCGAAAGCGGTGACCCTGCGGCAAAAGCAATTATTGCTCTTGATGCACAAGATTTAAAAATTGAACTGCATAGTTTAATTGCAGCTATTATTAATGAAAACTTATCTTACACTGCGCCAGCTATAACAGGAGAAATTGCAAGAGGTGGGTCTCTATATCAAGCTCAGTTTGATTACTATTCAGACCAAGAATGGGAAGGATCTTTAAAAAAATCAACATTAGATGCTGCTGGTAATATATCTGCCACTGCTGATTGGGAAGCTTCAGCAAAACTTAAAATTAAAGGATCAACAAATAGAAAAATTTGGAGTGTAATTCCTGGAACCAATTATTATCCTGGCTACAACAACTTCGTGGATTTAAACAAAGCAAGAATAAAAACAGATCTATTTGAAAACTTTGGCAATGTAGTGAATGATTATCATAACGATAGTTTATCAGACAAGGCTACTAATGGTCGTTGTGGAAAACATGGTCATGACGTAGTTGGTGTTGAACCTGGAAATATGGATGATGCGGCAGGTTTAATTAATTTTATAAGAGGTCAAGATTATTTTGATTATAAAGGGAATTGCGATATTTACAGAGATAGAGATAAAATGTTAGCAGATATTTATAATTCTCAAAATGTAGTTGTGGGCAAGCCCAATGCTAATATAAATTTTTCAAATAATTTCCAAGAATCTTATTGGAGATCACTAAATAATTATGCAGGTGGTTTTGCATCATCTTCCGCTGCTAGTAGAACAGAAGTAGTTTATGCGGGTGCAAATAATGGAATTCTTCATGCATTTAGGGCAGACAATGGAGAAGAATTATGGGGTTTTGTACCACCATTAATTGCTGGAAAATTACCATTAATGATTAATAAAAGTTTGAATAGAGGTGGATCACATGGTGGTGGATCTAATCCAATATTTGCAGTTGATGGATCACCAGTTGTTCATGATGTATATATGAAAGGATTAAGCCGTGCTACTGGTAGTTTTGAATCAAATAACAGCTGGCGAACAATATTAATGATACCTTATGGTAGAGGTGGTGCTGGATTTTCTGTTTTGGATGTGACTATACCTGAAGAACCGCTACACCTATATTCTATACTTAATGATACCATCGCAGGTTATGTTTATCACGTGGATCATCAAGGAACTTTTAAGAAATACAATCATAGCTCAACAACTTATAATACAAAAGACTTCATAGAAATTGAAGATGCGATTTTAAATAGTACTGTTTATATAGGTAGAACTTTAACCTTACCAGGAACTATAAATACATCATCTTTAGATCAAAAAGTTTATATTGATGGTAATGTAGTTTGTTCGGCAAGTTGTTTTACAACTTCAGGCGGAAATACAATAGTAAATCTTGGAATTGACATAATATACGATGGTAACCCATCTACAACAGTAACGAACTCTTCTGTAAAAGTGGCTATTATGAAT
>CAYOOG010000103.1:0-9486 GCA_964405515.1 uncultured Alphaproteobacteria bacterium
CCTGTGCATCGTTGTCACAGTCATATGGTGGATTTAATGAGTCTGGACCCTAGTCCGGTGTTGCTGGTTGCCCTTGTGGTGGGCCTGATTATTGCGCTCATTCAAGCGTTGACCCAGGTCCAGGAAATTACACTGACCTTCGTTCCCAAGATCATCGCCATTTTCGTGTCACTGTTCTATCTGCTGCCCTTTATGGGTACTGTTCTGGCGACTTTCATGGCGCAGATCGCCGACCGCATCGCCGGCATATCGTAGCCGCGGGATAAGACGCCATGCTTTCCGAGTTTCTGCCCGGCGAAGTGTTTGCCGTTTTCCTGGTCTTCGTGCGCGTCGGCGCTGTCATCATGCTGGTCCCAGCCTTGGGCGAGACCAGTATTCCGGCGCGGGTTCGATTGACCATGGCGCTCTTGGTCGGTCTGGTGGTGGCCCAGGTGGTGCGTGGTGAACTGCCGGCCATGCCGGCTTCACCGCTCGAGTTGATGATGTTGGTGAGTGGTGAGGTGGTCGTTGGCGCCTTTATCGGCGCTTCGGCGCGCCTGCTGATGACCGGACTGCACGTGGCCGGCGGCGTCATCGCCTTTCAAAGCGGGCTTGGCGTGGCGCAGGCCTTCGACACCACCCAGGGCACCCAGGGCGCTTTGATGTCCAGCTTCTTCACGCTCCTGGGCGTGGTCATGGTTTTCGCCACGGATCTGCACCTGCTGATGCTGGCGGCTGTGCGCGACAGTTATTACATGTTTCCGCTCGGTGATCTGACCGGGGCGGGTGACTTCGCCCAGCAGGCCGTTGAATGGGTCAGCAATTCCTTCGCCCTCGGCATTCATATATCGGCGCCCTTCCTGGTTTACGGCGTGCTGTTCTATACCGGCGTCGGCGTGCTCAGCCGCTTGATGCCGCAGGTGCAGATATTCTTCATCGCCATGCCGCTGCAGATCATTCTGTCTTTCTCCATTCTCATGTTCGTGATTTCCAGCGCCATGCTGTGGTTTACCGATTACTTCGAGCAAACCCTCGGCGTCTTTATCAGGTAGGTAGGGACTCGGTATGGCTCAGGAACAAGACGACGCCCAAAAAACAGAAGATCCGACGCAAAAGAAGCTCGACGACTCCCACAAGAAGGGCGATGTCGCCAAGAGTCAGGAGGTCAATCACTGGTTCATGTTGATCGGCGCCACGCTGCTGGTGCTGATCTTTTCGGAAAGCGCTTTTCAAGGGTTGGGGCGCACACTCGGACGCTTTTTAGCCTTTGCCGACCAGTTGGCGGTGGACCCGCAGGGCATTCTTCTGGTGGCCAAGGACGCCGCCATCGGGATTCTGTCGGCGCTGTTCATGCCGTTTCTGGTGCTCATGGGCGTCGCGGCGGGCGCCAACCTGATCCAGCATAAACCGGTATTCACGTTTGAACGTGTCACGCCGAAGCTCTCCAAGATTTCCCTATTCAAGGGCGTGAAAAGGCTTTTTTCGGCGCGGGCGCTGACCGAATTCGCCAAGGGTATCGCCAAGTTGGTTATCGTTGGCGCGGTGGCGGTATGGCTGATCTGGCCGGAGCGTGACCGGCTTGAACAGATGATGACTCTCGACTTTCACGAGCTCATGGCGCTGATAAGGGTATTAATGCTGAAAATGCTGGGCGGCGTCGTGGTCATCATGGCCTTTGTCGCCGGCGCCGATACGCTGTTCCAGCGTTTCCAGCACCACAAGCGCCTGCGCATGACCAAACAGGACGTGAAGGACGAGTTAAAACAGTCGGAAGGCGATCCGCTGATCCGCGCGCGTATTCGGCAGATTCGTTCCGACCGGGCGCGGCAGCGGATGATAGCCGCGGTTCCCGAGGCGGATGTGGTCATAACCAACCCGACCCACTATGCCGTGGCGCTGAAATACGACATCGATACGATGCAGGCGCCGGTCCTGGTGGCCAAAGGGATCGACACCGTGGCCCAGCGTATCCGCCAGGTGGCCGAGGAGAACAAAGTGCCGGTGGTCGAAAATCCGCCCCTAGCGAGGGCGCTTCACGCCTCCGTGGAATTGGATGGGGAGGTCCCGCCGGAGCACTACCACGCCGTTGCCAAGGTCATCGGTTACATTCTGGAGCTCAAGGGAAAGATGACAAGACCGCGGCGGACTCGTTAATATCGGGGTTTCCCCGTAGCTCGCGTATAATTCTCTGAGGATAGGAAATATGGCGACGGTTGCCGGAAAAAGGGGCGGGACGGCTGAATGCTGAAGCGAATCACTGAGCTGGCGGGCCTTGATGCCGCCTTGGTTGGCGCCGTCCTGCTAGCCGCCCTCGCCGGGTTGCTGGCCGGATTGGGGTGGTCCTGGGCGGGTATTGGCGGCTTGATCCTCGCCGCGGCGGCGGCGCTTCTGGCTGTTCCACTTTGCCGCCTCCTGTTGGGGCGCAGTGGACGGGGCGATGGTGTATCGCCCGCTCTAGCGGACAAGTTGATCGAAACCGTGCAAGGCGCACCGGAAGCCCGCGCCATTACCGACCCGGACGGCAGACTTGCCTTTGCCAACCATATGTACAGCGAAATCACAGGCGGCGGTGATGGAGTCACACCCGGCGAGCTACCCTGGAAGACATTAGAGGACCGTGAAAAAGTGGAGCGTTTGGGGCGCTCCGTCGCTGTCGGCGTCAGTGCCGGCGAGGAGGTTTGCCTTGAGGGGCGGGATGCCGACCAGCGCTGGCTGGTGGTCTCGGCTCATCCGGTGGACGGCAGTCCGGGGTTCGCTGTTTGGTATTTGACGGACGTCACGAACCAGCACGAAATGCGCGAAGCGGCGCGTCAGGAAGAGGAAATCCGCACTGACTTTCTCGATAACGCGCCGGTTGGTTATTATTCGGTGGATAAGTCAGGAAAGTTTCTTTTTGTAAACAACACTCTTGCCGGCATCCTGGGATTCACGCCTTACGAGCTGGTGCGCGGGCGCATCGTCATTGACGATCTGCGCCTACAATCGGCGGCTCGGGCGGAGGGAGACGATGACGGCATTCAACGTCTCCGCGAGACTTTCAAGACCCGGGACGGAGACCCTGTGCCCGTGGAAGTTATCGAAGTCGTGGAACGGGATGCCGACGGTGAGATATTGCGCACCCGATCCGTAGTGCGCGACCTGCGTGGCGAATACGAATCCGCTGAAGCTCTGCGCCGTGCCGAAGCGCGCTTTGAGCGGTTCTTCGAGGATGCCCCCGTTGGAATTGCCCTCGTGGAATCAGACGGCAAGGTGATCGAGGCCAACGGCGCGTTCTATTCCCTGGCTGTGGGTGCAAATGGGAACGGCGACGCGCGGGTCAAGCGCAATGGTTCATCACACCATAACCTTTTCGATCTGATCATCGCGGAAGACCAGGAAGAGGTTTCGTCATTGGTTCAGACCGTGGCCTCTGGCCGGCGTCAGGCGGGAATGGCGCCGGAAGTTCGCTTCGTGGGTAACGAAGGCATGTCCAATCAGCTCTACGTCAACCGTGTCGGCGAGGAGACAGGCGTCGGCCGTGGGCTGGTTTTGCATATTATTGACACTACCGAGCAGAAGAAGCTGGAAGTGCAAATCAACCAGTCCCAAAAAATGCAGGCGGTGGGGCAGTTGGCGGGCGGCATCGCCCACGATTTCAATAATTTGCTGACGGCGATTTTGGGATTCTGCGACCTTTTGTTGCTGCGCCACCAGCCGGGTGACCCGTCCTTTGCCGATATCATGCAAGTCAAGCAGAACTCCAACCGGGCCGCAAATCTGGTGCGCCAGTTGCTTGCTTTTTCGCGTCAGCAGACCCTGCGGCCCAAGGTGCTCATGCTGACCGATGTGCTGGCTGAGTTGTCGAACCTGATGCGCAGATTGATCGGAGAGAAGACCGAACTCAAGATGGTGCATGGCCGTAAGCTCGGGCTGGTCAAGGCCGACCAGGGGCAAATCGAACAGGTGCTTATCAATCTTGCTGGGAATGCCCGCGATGCCATGTCTGGCGGCGGACTTGCATCCTCCGAGCTAGGACTTTCCGGGGGCATTGTTCCGGCGGCGGAATTTCGCCGTTAAGAGTTTGAATTGGCTTGGAACACCTCCCGAACATAGGCCAATAATCACAATACAATCAGTACCTTACACTTTTTCCTTGCGGGAGAGAACAAACCATGTACATTCGCCTCATTGAAACGAATCTTGTCCTGTGAAATAAGAGAGGCAGCAGCCATGTCCGTCACCGAACTTCACCCCAAAGGGAAAGACTCCATGGATAAGCAGAAGGCGCTCGAAGCCGCCATCAGCCAGATCGAAAAGGCGTTCGGCAAGGGCTCGGTGATGAAATTGGGCGCGGATGGCCAGGTCGTGGAAACAGAGGCCATTTCCACCGGCTCGCTCACACTTGATATTGCCCTGGGCATCGGCGGCCTGCCAACGGGCCGTATTGTCGAGGTTTATGGCCCTGAAAGTTCCGGCAAAACCACCCTGGCCTTGCAGGTGGTGGCGGAAGCGCAAAAGGCAGGCGGCGTTTGCGCCTTTGTCGATGCGGAGCACGCCCTCGATCCCGTCTATGCAGGGCGCCTCGGTGTTGACGTGGACGAATTGCTGATTTCGCAGCCCGACACCGGCGAACAATCACTGGAAATCGCCGATACCCTGGTGCGCTCCGGCGCGGTCTCGGTGCTGGTTATCGACAGCGTCGCGGCTCTCACGCCGCGTGCCGAATTGGAAGGTGAGATGGGTGATCACCACGTTGGCCTTCAGGCCCGCCTCATGAGCCAGGCCTTACGCAAGCTTACCGGCTCCATCGCCCGCTCCGGCTGCATGGTGATTTTCATCAACCAGATTCGCATGAAAATTGGCGTCATGTTCGGCAGCCCGGAGACCACGAGCGGCGGCAACGCCCTCAAATTTTATGCTTCCGTACGCCTTGATATTCGCCGCATCGGCGCTATCAAGAGCGGTGACGAAGTAATCGGCAATCAGACCCGGGTCAAGGTGGTTAAGAACAAGGTGGCGCCCCCCTTCAGGCTCGCCGAGTTTGACATCATCTACAACGAAGGCATTTCCAAGAATGGCGAACTGATCGACCTTGGCGTCAAGGATGGTATCGTCGAGAAATCCGGCTCCTGGTATTCCTACAATGGCGAACGCATCGGACAGGGCCGCGAAAACACCAAGGCCTTCTTGAAAGAGCATCCGGACGTTGCGGACAGCATTGAGCAAGCCATCCGCGCCGCCGCCGGACTTGGTGGCCAGGAGGAAATTGCCCAGGAAGACACCCCAAGCGAGGAAGCTGTCTGATCACTCTAGCCACCGCGCCAAGTCCCCACCGCACCAGAGGCGCGGTATAGAACGCCCCGGTTGAGCGCCGGGGCGTTTTCGTGTGTTGCCGGTGTGGCAACTCCGGGGTGCGCTGGACAGCGCGCCGGGCGCGGGGTAAAAGCTAGAGTCCTACCGGCCCAAGGGAATCCGGGCCATACGGACAATTGATGAACTGAAGGCCGGAGTGCCATGACCAGCGGTAACGAAGTCCGCAGTGCCTTTCTTGAATACTTTGCCGGCCACGATCACGAGGTTGTGGCGTCTGGCCCGCTTGTGCCGCGAAACGACCCGACATTGATGTTCACCAATGCCGGTATGGTGCCGTTTAAGAACGTTTTTACGGGTGCCGAGAGCCGCGATTGTCTGCGCGCGGCAACGAGTCAGAAGTGCGTGCGCGCGGGTGGCAAGCATAATGATCTGGACAATGTGGGGCACACGGCGCGGCACCTGACGTTTTTTGAAATGCTCGGAAATTTTTCCTTTGGCGAGTATTTCAAGGAACTGGCCATCGAACTGGCGTGGAACCTGTTGGTCAAGGAGTACGGCGTTGATCCCGACCGTATGCTGGTTACGGTCTATCACGACGATGATGTTGCCTACGATCTGTGGAAGAAGATCGCCGGCCTGAGCCAAGATCGCATCATTCGTATCGCAACCTCCGACAATTTTTGGGCCATGGGGGCGACCGGCCCTTGCGGACCCTGTTCCGAAATATTCTACGATTACGGCGAGCATATTCCCGGCGGACCACCGGGCAGTCCGGACGAGGACGGTGACCGTTTCGTGGAAATTTGGAACCTGGTCTTCATGCAATACGAGCAGGTAACAGAGGATGAGCGCGTCGATTTGCCCAAGCCCTCCATTGATACGGGCATGGGGCTGGAGCGTATTACCTCTTTGTTGAACGGCAGCAACGATGTTTACAGCATCGACTTGCTGCGTGGATTGATTATGGCCAGCGCCGAGGCTAGCGGTGTCGATCCGGACGGTGAACATGCCGTATCCCACCGCGTAATTGCCGACCATTTGCGCTCCACCAGTATGTTGATTGCCGACGGCGTGTTGCCGTCCAACGAGGGGCGGGGCTACGTGCAGCGCCGCATCATGCGGCGGGCCATGCGGCACGCGCACATGTTGGGTTGCAAGGAGCCGCTGATGTGGCGTCTGGTGCCGGCCTTGATTGCCGGTATGGGCCAAGCCTATCCGGAGCTGACGCGAGCGCAGGCTTTGATTACCGAGACCTTGCGGCACGAGGAAGAGCGTTTCCGGCGGACCTTGGAGCGCGGGCTAAATCTCTTGGACGATGCCGTCGCCGATATGAAAGTCGGCGCGGATTTACCTGGGGACGTCGCGTTCAAGCTTTATGATACCTATGGCTTCCCCCTTGACCTGACGGAGGACGCGCTCAAGGCCCAGGGCCGAGGCGTTGACCGGCCGGGTTTTGACGTTTGCATGGAAAAACAAAGGGCGGATGCCCGCGCGGCCTGGGCCGGTTCCGGTGACGCGGCGACGGAAGGTATCTGGTTTGAAATCCGCGAAGCCCACGGCGCCACGGAATTCCTCGGTTACGATACCGAGATCGCGGAAGGCGAAGTCGTGGCCCTGGTCGTGGACGGCAAAAGTGTTGAGAGCGCGGCGGAGGGCGCCGAGGTCGCGGTGGTGGTCAACCAAACACCCTTTTACGGCGAATCCGGCGGGCAAATGGGCGATACCGGAGAGCTGTTGGGTGCCGGCCCGAGCAAGGATGGCGTTCGCGTCGAGGTCAAGACGACGCAGAAGAAATTGGGCGATTTGCACGTGCACCTGGGTGAATTGTCCGGCGGCGGACTGGCGGTTGGCGACGTCTTGAACCTGCATATCGATGGCGCCCGGCGGTCCGCTTTGCGCGCCAACCATTCGGCGACGCACCTGTTGCACGAGGCCCTGCGCCGAACCTTGGGCGACCATGTGACGCAAAAGGGCTCCCTTGTGGCGCCCGACCGTGTGCGTTTCGACATAAGCCACCCAAAGCCGGTCTCGGCGGCGGAACTGCAGCACGTTGAGAATCTGGTCAACGAATTGATCCAAGGCAATGGTGAGGTTGTCACTGCCTTGATGACTCCGGACGAAGCGGTGGAGGCGGGAGCGCTTGCCCTGTTCGGCGAAAAGTACGGCGACGAGGTTCGCGTCGTGCGCATGGCCGGGGTGGGTGAAGAGGGCGCCCAAGCCTTTTCGGTGGAGCTGTGTGGCGGCACCCATGTGGCGCGAGCCGGAGATGTCGGCCTGTTCAAGATCATAAGCGAAGGCGCGGTGGCCGCCGGCGTGCGGCGCATTGAAGCGCTTACCGGCGGCGCGGCCCGCGCCCGGCTTGGTGAAAGCGAAACCATACTTCACGAAATCGCGGCAAGTCTGAAGACTTCGCCGGCGGATGTTCCGGGCCGTGTGGCCACACTTGTCGAGGAGCGCAAGCGCCTGGAGCGCGAATTAGCCGAAGCCCGTCATCAATTGGTAATGGGCGGCGGCGATGGTGGCGGCAATGGCATGGAAGCGCGCGATGTGAACGGCGTGCAGCTTATGGCGCAAGTGCTCGATGGGGTGGCGCCGAAGGAACTTCGTGGGCTTATCGACGCCGCCAAGAAGCAGTTGGGATCGGGTGTGGTTGCGCTGGTCGCTGTCAATGATGGGCGCGCCGCGCTGGCCACCGGTGTGACCGACGACCTGACCGCTAAGATTAGCGCCGTGGATCTGGTTCGCGTGGGTGCGGAGGCCCTGGGCGGCAAGGGTGGCGGCGGCCGGCCCGACATGGCCCAGGCCGGTGGCCCGGACGGTGACAAGGCTGGCGACGCCATTGCTGCCATTGAGCAGATACTCGCGGAAATAGGATAGGCGCTGCCGTGTCGCTCCCAGTAACCCTAATCATCCTGGCTGTGGCGGCAGGCGCTTTCGCCTGGTCCTACCGCGAGCACGGTAAGCCCTACGAGCCCGGAGGGCGTTGGAGGCCGCCGCATATAGGCATTATGATGGTGACATTTATCGTTATGCTACTGATGGCGGCGCATTTGATCACACTGCTCACCGGGACACCGTTTACGGGCAGACGGGGGTTCTGAGCTGCCGACGTAAGGTTTATCTTGGCCCGGGGGCGCTGGCGTATTAGCCTAACGCCCAGATTTTAGCCCCGCGGCTGCGGGGGTCGGAATATGACCGGGGGTAATTGTTATGATCAATAAACGATTTGCTATCGCTTCCTGTGCTGTTTTCCTGTTTTTCTTCTTCTTCGATGCCGCATTGCACCGCCACGCGCTTGCGGACCTCTATGCTTACACGGCAAATCTGTGGCGCGAGCCCGCCACTGGTACATGGGTCTTGATCGGTCAAATCTTGATGGCCGTAATGTTTTGCCACATCTTTCTCAAGAACTTTGAAGATAAGGGACTGAAAGAAGGCGCCCGTTACGGTCTGTTGATCGGGCTGTTGCTCGCCGGTCCCGAAATGGTCAGTTACGGCGTGCAGCCGGTTCCGGCCGATTTTCCGGTCGTCTTGATTATTGGCAATATCATCGAGATGGTGGTTGCCGGTGTCATCGTGTCGGCCATTTATGCCGCCATGACCGAATCGGCCGCTAGCGCGCCTGCTGCAGCAAGCGACCCAAGCCCAGGCGGCTGAGTCAGGCTTCGCGCTATTGTTCGGGCGGACCTTTAGCCCATGGCGGCTTGAAGGTTCTCGTCCAGCTTGTCGAGGAATTGGGTGGTCGTGAGCCAGGCTTGGTCTGGCCCGACCAGTAGCGCCAGGTCCTTGGTCATGTGGCCGTCTTCGACGGTGCTCACGCAGACTTGCTCCAGGGTCTCGGCGAAAGCGCCCACGTCCGGCGTGTCGTCCATGCGGGCGCGGTATTTCAATCCCCGGGTCCAGGCGAAGATGCTGGCGATCGGGTTGGTGGAGGTCTCTTTGCCCTCCTGATGCATGCGGTAATGGCGCGTTACCGTGCCGTGAGCAGCTTCAGCCTCGACGGTCTTGCCGTCCGGGGTCATTAGTACCGAAGTCATCAATCCCAATGAGCCGAAGCCCTGCGCCACAATGTCGGACTGCACGTCGCCGTCATAGTTCTTGCAGGCCCAAATGAACTTGCCGCTCCACTTCAAGGCGCAAGCCACCATATCGTCGATCAGGCGGTGCTCGTAGGTTATATCGTGCTCCTTGAACTGGTCGGCGAATTCGGCGTCG
>CAYOOG010000104.1:0-9322 GCA_964405515.1 uncultured Alphaproteobacteria bacterium
GCCGGCAAGTGGTACCGATTGCAGCAGCGCAATCCCTTGCGGCTCGCCCTGGGTGGTAAAGCCTTGAGCGCCGAGGAGGCGGCCCGGCTTTACGATGTTTTGACGGAAGAGGACTGGCAGGTGGCCGAAACCCGGGCCAATAACTGGCGGCGCAGCTACATGATTTCGAAAATTGACCGCAACGCCGGAGAGCCCGACCCTGATTGCCCCGGCCCGCCCCGACCCAGTCCAACCCCAGCGGCTAACGGCGAAGAGGAAACTCCGGAAGGCGACACGAAGAACAAGGACTAGGCGTACTCATCCCGCTCCCCCGGCCCAATCACCCGATGAGGTTACCCTTGGGGTGGCTGGGCCGGGGGAGCGGGACGGGTCTAGCTGATCAAAGAATGTATCAGTCGCCCGGCGGAGGCGCGTATCCCTGTACGTGGCAGGCCCTGTTGATCACCCAGTGCTTCCACATGGCACCGCCGAGGGCGGCGGCAATACCGCCCAGGGCAACATCCCAGCCCGGCATGCCGGGAAAGGCCAGGGCCGCCGCGAACACCAGAGCCGGAAGGCCATGACCCAACATGTGCAGGCGCGGTGTAAGCACAGCCAAGTCAGCCCGCGACAGGGGCCCGATACCCACCTGCCGCGCCGAGGCGCAATAGCGCCGCCAGAGCACGGCGTTCAACCCGGCTAGAAGCAACCCGGTGAGCAACAAGGGCCTTCCCAGGGCAAGTTGCCCGTCCACCAGACCAGCCGCCGCCACGAGCAACCCGGTGCCTTCCAGCAGGCCGGTGGCGATAATCATGGTTGGTATGAGCGGCGCCCGCCACGTTGGGATGCCCTTGCTCATATGCAGAATCTTGGCCTGGCAATAGAGGAAGGTCGCCGCCAGAACCGCCACAAGACCGTGCAGTCCGGCGCCCGGAAAAAATACTTCGGCCAACAGCAGTGGGTACAACAGGACAACCACGTACATCTCGCGGGTCATCCAGGAAGAGTGCGGTCTGAGAAAGGCGAACATGAAGCGCAGCTTGCGCCCGATTTTCAGGAATACCGAGAACAGGCCCAGCCCCATGCCGACGGCGGCACCCAGATAGAGGTTGACCAGCGTCCGTTCGTCGATGCCTCCGAGCAAGTAGTAAAGGTAAGCCACGATCATGGTGCCCGAGGTCATGCCGCCCATGATGAAATTGAGCGCCGCACGAATATCCCAAACCTTCTGCCGCTTGCCAGCCAGAGCGCTTGAAGGAATGGCCTGCGCATTTTCAACGCCGTTCGCGCTGTCAACTGCCGGGCGCCGGTAGAGATACCTGATCTGCGGATCGGTGCCCAAGTCGGCGTGCATCTGATAGAAATCCCGGTCCTTGGTCAGTTGGCTGACGATACTGTCGGGGTCGTTGTAATCACCAAATTTCATGGCCTGGGAAATGCAGGAAGCGGCGCAGGCCGGCGTTACTTCAAGATTGACGCCGGGCGCACGGCCCGTCTCCCGCGCCTCATCCACCTTTTCAACGCAGAAGGTGCACTTCTGCATGACGCCCAGGCGTTCGGGGTGAGCGTCGTGTACTTCCTGTTTGGTCTTCCGGCCAAAATACCAGGACTGGTGATGCGCGATGGTGCGCGCCTGATAAGGACAGGCAACGGCGCAAGAGGCGCAGCCGATGCACAACTCATAATTCTGCGTGATCAGCCCGTCGGCCCGCTGCGCCGTGGCGCCAGTGGGGCAGACCGGCACGCAAGGCGGCTCCGCGCAGTGCTGGCAACCGACCACCATGAACAGACGGTCGACATCGGGGAATTTACCCAATTCCACGTCAATAACCGAGCGCCATTGAACGCCCGGCATCGTGTCGTTGGTGTGCTTGCAGGCAACGGTGCAGGTCTGGCAACCGACACAGCGGTTGATATCAACCACCATGCCCCACCGCACGTCCTGGCTTGCCGTCGTTTCCATCGCCACCTTGAATTTCCCTTCACCGCACCAGGGATTTTGGGGTCTGCAGCCCACTATCCGAGTATCTAGCAGCCCCCGCGCACCCCTGGCAACAGCGCAATTTGCCTTGGGTCTTTCCACGCCCCCCGTTGGAGAGGGTCGAGGGCATCGCGGCAAGGCGCCGGACAATTTTACACCCCGGAAAACCGCTTTAGTTCAAGAGATATCGCCTGAAAAACTCCGCAACGGCGGCAAAATAGAATTCGCGGTTGCTCTTACGTGTGAGGCCGTGACCCTCGTCCTTGATGAGGAGAAACCAGGCTGTCCCGCCATGACGGCGAATACTTTTCAGCATTTTTTCGGATTCCCCCGGCGGCACCCGCGGGTCGTTCTCACCGTGCACGATAAACAGGGGCTTAGTGAACTTCTCGCCATAGTTGACCGGCGATATGAGGCGCAAAAAGGCGTTGGTGAACTTGTCGCGTTCATCTCCGTACTCTGCACGGCGGGAGTCCCGGCGGTAGTCCCTGGTCCGTTTGAGAAAACTCACGAAGTTGGAAATGCCCTCCAATTCAACGCCGCCGCGCAGCTTGTCGCCATAGTGGATGAGCGAGGCCATGACCATATAGCCGCCGTAGGAAGCCCCCTGCACCAGCACCCGGCCGGAATCCAGATCCGGTTGGGTGGCGATCCAATCCAGAAGCGCGCCGATGTCGCGGACAGATTCCTCCCGCCTGATGCCGTTGTCCAACCCGACGTAGTGCTTTCCGTAACCGGTGGAACCGCGCACGTTGGGGGCGATCACAGCGATGCCCATTTCCTTGACCCAATACTGCAGGATGCCGGAATAGCCGGGGCGGAACTGCCCCTCGGGCCCGCCGTGAATCAAAATAAGCACCGGCGCCGGAGCCTCGGCGCTCCGGGGCTTGTAAACGAAAGCCGGGATCCGGCGCGGCTCGCCGCCGACCACATCGAAAGTGGGATAATGGATGAGTTCGGGCTCGACAAATTCTTGGCCACCTGCCCCGGCGCCTCCATTCTGAGTCCAAGGCGTTGTCCGACCGGTCTCGATATCATGGACCAACACGCTTGCCGGCGAGAGCGGCGTATTCACGGTGACCGCCAAGCGGCGGCTGTCCCGGTTAAAACGCAAATTGACTATCAGGCCCTTTGCTAATCCGCTGGGCGAGCCGGTGATGGGCCGTTCGGTACCATCGGCAAGATCGAGCAAATATAGTGCGCCGTATCCCTCCTCGTTGGTGACGTACGCCAGATACCTGCCATCCGCCGATAACTCGAAGTTGGTCACGTCCCAGGGCCGATGCGCGGAAAGCGCCGTTGTCCTACCCGTCACAAGGTCGTAATAGCGCAGGTGGCGAAAATCGCTTCCTTCGTCGGAAGTGAGATAAATGCCCTTGCCGTCCCCCGAAAAAACGCCGCCGCCGAAAGCAATGGTCTCCATCTCGTCCGATGGGCCTCCAATGGGCAGTATGGGCGTCTGGGCGCCGGTCTCCACGTCAACCACCAGATGGTTGCTCTCGCCGGAGGAGACAAAACGCGTGACCAACAAATTCCGGTCGTCGGGAGACCAGTCGAGTGGGAAGAGCGTGCCGGCGCCGGAGACCAGAATTCTTTCCGCGGCCGGATCGTCCGGATCGGCGATCACGATATCCCAATTGCGGCCATCGTTGCCGGTGCTGGAATAGGCGAAACGGTCGCCGCTGTTGGACCAAAGGGCGAAAGTGTTCCGCGACCGGCCGTCGGTCAAGCGCCGCGCGGCGCGGCTTTCCATGTCGAAGTAATGAATCTGGAAATCCTCGTCGCCGTCGTCGGCGGCGAGGAAGAGAAAACCTTCATGATCCGGGTGACTGGAAAATCTCGCACCCGACAGGGGATCATCAAAGAACGTGATCTGCCGCCGCTCGCCCAAGGGCCGCTCCAAGATATGCAACTGCGAGGTTTCACCCACGCGGGCGGAGACCAGCATCCCCTCTCCCGACGGCAACCAGTCGACAAAACGGGTGGACCCGGAATCCAGGTAACGGAATAAGGGGTCGTCCGCGTCACGAGTAAATTCGGGAATCCCATCCAGGACCAGATTGCCCCGCACCACCCGCTGGCCGCTGGCGCAAGCGGATAGCAACAGGCACAGCGTGGCGGCAATTATGCGTCTTGGCGCGGACATGGCTGTGATCATGGCAAAATCGGCGCGGCGTTACCAATCAAGACGCGGTTACTTCGGTGATGATTGACCTGACCAGTCCCGCTCCCCCGGCCCAACCACCCGATGAGTGTACCTTTGGGGTGGTTGGGCCGGGGGAGCGGGTTGGGGGAGCGGGTTGGGTACGTGCATCCAAACAGGTTTCATGCCGGATTCACAAATCCTTCACAGCTTTCCCCCATAATGGTTTCATGGCCCGAACGTCTGCAAATCACGCACTTCGATCCAAGGTCCTGGCCAGCGGCACCATTACCCTGAGCATCATCTGGCTGGCTTTCTTCAGTAAAGCTCCGGCAATGGTTGTGCTCGGTCTGGCGCTTGGATTGACCGCGCTGGCTACTTGGCTCTGCCCACGGCCCACGCCGGTCGCCGCCAAATACAAATCAGATATCTGATCTATCCGCCTGCGCTAATAGGTCGTCAATGGCGGCTAGGGATTCCTGCTCGTCGAGCACCGGCACGTGACCCTTGTCGGGCACAGTCACCGTAATCAGGTCCGGCTTTTCCCCGGCCATTCGGGCCATGGTCTGTTCCGCCAGAATATCGCTAAGCGCCCCGCGCAGCACCACCGTCGGGATGGGGCCGAGCGCTCCGAACAAGGGCCACATGTCGGCGCCGTTGGCGGTCGTACCGGCAAAGGGCGCGGCGATCAGAGGATCGTAGTCGGGCGCCAGCTTGCCATTTTCGTCGCGGTAGGTCTGCGCCGCGAACTTGCGCCAGTTTTCCTCGCCGAATTTCGGGTATGCCGCACCGTGCAAGGCGCGCAGCTGATCCGCGGCCTCGTCCCAGGTTACCGGCGGCACGGTCTTGCCTACATAACCGCCGATACGCGCGATTCCCCGGGGGTCGAGCTCCGGCCCAATATCGTTCAGGACCACGCCCGCAATTGCCGCCGGCTGCGCCACCGCCAACCCCATGGATATCAAGCCGCCCAATGACGTGCCGATGAGCACCACCTTGTGCAACTGCGCCAAAGCCAGCATCTGCACGATATCCCGGATGTAGGTCGGAACGATGTAGTTGGCGGAATCTGAATCGTAGGCCGACCGACCGCGCCCGCGCAGGTCGGGGCACACCACGCACCGTTTCGCCGACAGGCGCAGCGCCAAATCATGAAAGTCCTTGCTGTTGCGGGTCAGACCGGGCAAGCAGACCACGGGCACGGTCGGGCTGTTGGGGTCGCCGTAGTCCCGATAGTAGAGCGCCAGCCCGTCCTGGCTTGTGAAACCGCTTTCACGGTATTCAGGCTCACTCATGCGTCGATGGTGCTCCCCGCCCGACGACCACGCTCTAACCGTTCCAGCGCACAACCATGGCCGGCGTGTGGCCGCCCCCACCCGGTGTAAAAAAGGCCAGCACCGAGCCCGCCGGAATGCCGCCGTTTTCCTCGGCATCCACCAGATTGGCGGCGACATCCACGGCGCCGATATTGCCGTACTTGTCGAAAGTCTCCAGCCAATTCTCGCGCTTGATGCCGACTTCCTCCATGCCGTCCTTCCACATCTCCATCATCGAACTGATCACCTGATGGGGCACGACGTAGTCGAGGTCGGAAAAATCAAGGCCGGCCTTCTTCAGAGCGACCTCGACGGCATCGCGGGCAAAGCCCGGCCCCATCTTGTTGATCCAGGCCATCAATATTTCCGTATCGATATGAAAACCGGCCACCACGTCCGTCTTCTTGTTGCCCATAAGTTCCGGATGATCCATGGGCTCGAAATCGATCCTCATGCTCTCGTAAAGTTCGCCATAAATTTTATTGTCATAAGACAGGAACTCGCATTTCAGATTTTCAGCAGAGACAATTGCCGCCCCGGCCCCGTCACCAACGCCGGAAGCCTGCGCCGATGTTGGATCGGCGCCCCAACCGCCGTCGTCAAGGGCGGTCACGCAGAGAACCAATACCCGTTTGTAAGCGCCGCTCTTGATCAAGTTCCAGGCGACGTGGAAACCATCGACCATGCTGGCGCAGCAGGTCTGCAAATTCATCACATTGGTTTCGGCCGGGCAGCCGAGAGCCTGGTGAACAGAGGTGCCGATCATGGGGACGATAAACTTGCCACCGAAATTCTGTGAGATGATGAGGTCTATATCTCCGGGCTCAAGACCGGCGGCATCCAGCGCCTTGCGCGCCACGGTCACGCCCATTGTTTCCACCGCATCGTCGCCGGTCGCCCGGCGAACATCGTTGGATCCCGCGAGCTCCGGTGGCGTTATGGGGGCAAGATAAGCGAAGTCCTCCGGCGTCATTACCGTATCCGGGAAGTGCGAAACAACCGATTCCAATCCAATCGCCGTGGTCATCATCCGTCTCCTTTGTTGGCTGCCGGATATTAGTAACTATAGTTCCTAAATCATCAAGTGAAATTATCGAAGATGTGATGGAATTCGGGAGCGCCAAGGGTGACGGGGGTCGCGAAATTCGGCTATCATCATTGCCGGAAGGGGCGGCACGGCAAGGCATGCTGACAATCAACGTCAACGGCGAGGACCGCGAAGTCGATGTGGAGGCGGAAACGCCTCTTCTGTGGGTGTTGCGCGACGCCCTTGGCCTGACCGGCACCAAGTTCGGCTGCGGCATCTCGGCCTGCGGCGCCTGCACGGTCCATATTGACGGGCAGGCGGTACGTTCCTGCAGCACCCCGGTGTCCGAGGCCGTAGGCAAGGCCATCACGACCATCGAGAATCTGGCCGGCGGAGTGGAAGAACACGCCGTCCAGGCCGCCTGGATCATCGAACAGGTGCCACAGTGCGGCTATTGCCAATCGGGTCAGATCATGACCGCGGCGGCGCTGATTGCCGAGAACCCGGACCCCAGTGACGACGACATCGACGCCGCGATGACCAATATCTGCCGGTGCGGTACTTATGTTCGCGTGCGCCGCGCCATTCACCGCGCGGCCCGGTTGGCCAGGGAGGAATCCTCATGACCGGTCGCGAGCGCACCAATTCGAAAGGACTTGACCGCCGCGAATTCCTGGCCGCCTCGGGCAGTGTTGTTTTGGCTTTCCAGTTGCCCGGCCAAGTAAGGCCGGCGCTGGCGCAAGCAGGGGTCGTGGCCGGTGGCACTATCGGCGCCTATATCGAGATCAGCCCCGACAATTGGGTCACCGTCAAAGTCGGCCAGTCGGAGATGGGCCAGGGCGTCGCCACGTCGTTGCCCATGCTGGTGGCGGAAGAGATGGAAGCGGACTGGCGCCTCATGGGTGTTGAATTCGGCACTGGAGACGCTTTCAAGAGCGCCTACATGGGACGGCAGATGCTGGGCGCCACCTTGGAGGGCGAGGCGGAAGGTTTTGGCCAGCGGTTGTGGGACAGGATCGCCGAACCCATAGCCAAGATGGCCGACATGCAAATAACCGGCGGCAGTTCGAGTGTCCGCGCCTGGTACACGCCCTTGCGCCAAGCCGGGGCGGCGGCGCGGGAGATGCTGGTGACGGCGGCGGCCAACAGATGGAATGTAAGCCCCGGCGAATGCACGGTGGAAAACAGCATCATTCATCATGAACCCAGCGGGCGTCAGTTGAATTTCGCCGACATCGCCGCCGACGCGGGCAAGCTGACCCCGCCTGAGAATCCCAAGCTTAAGTCGCCCGAGGACTTCCGCCTCATCGGCAAGCCCGTGCCGCGCCTCGACTTGCCGCCCAAGGTCGACGGCAGCGCCCAGTTTGGCATCGACGTGCAAGTGCCCGGCATGCTCTACGCGGCGGTCAAAACAAGCCCGGTGTTCGGCGGTACCGTAAAGAGCTACGACACGGCGGCCATCGAGGAAATGCCTGGCGTCGAGGGTGTGATCGAGGTGCCCAACGGCATTGCCGTCGTCGCCGATAGTACCTGGCGTGCCATGCAGGCACTTGCGGCCCTGCCAATCGAGTTCATCGATGGGGAGGCCGCCGCGACAAACAACGACACCATCGCCGCGCAATTCAATGCCGCTTTTGATGAAGAAGGCGTCAACGACCGGGACGATGGCGACGCCGAGGCCGCGCTGGCCGCTGCAACCACACGCCTGAATGCCGAATACACCGTGCCCTACCTGGCCCACGCCTGCATGGAGCCCATGACCTGCACGGCGCACGTCACCGAAGGCAAGTGCGAGCTTTGGGTCGGCACTCAAGCTCCGAGCATGATTAGGGACCCGGCGGCCGAGGCCGCAGGTGTGGATTCCGACCAGGTTGTGATCAATCTGACTTATCTGGGCGGTGGCTTTGGCCGCCGCACGGCCAACGACGAGATTGTCCAAGCGGTGACCTGCGCCCGGGCCATGGGACGGCCCGTCAAGGTGACCTGGAGCCGCGAGGAGGACTTCCGCCACGACTATTACCGCCCCGCCTTCGCCGGCCGCTTCGAGGCGGGCTTGGACGAGTCCGGCGCACCGACGGCTTGGACCCATAAGGCGGTCGGACAATCCGTGATGAAACAGATAATGCCGATATTGACAATAACAGGGCACGACATGGCGGCGGTAGAGGGCGCGGCCACCCTGCCCTACGGCATACCGAACATGAAGGTGGACTATGTCATGACGGACACGCCCGTGCCTATTGGCTCTTGGCGATCGGTCGGCTCGTCGCAGAACGGCTTTTTCACCGAATGCTTTATGGATGAGGTGGCGCACGCCGCCGGGCGGGATCCGGTCGAGTTCCGCATGGACTTGCTGAGCGAACACCCACGTTTCCAGGCAGTGCTGGAACTGGCGGCGTCCCGTGGACATTGGGGCGAGCCTTTGCCGGAAGGCAGCGGACGCGGCATCGCCATTCATGAGAGCTTCAAGAGCATTGTTGCCCAAGTGGCCGAGGTCGAGATTGGCCCGGACAAGTCCATCAAGGTCAAGCGCGTGGTGTGCGTCATCGACTGCGGCAAGATGATCAACCCGGATACAGTGCGGGCGCAGATGGAAGGCGGGATCATGTTCGGCCTGAGCGCCGCCTTATACGGCGAGATAAACCTGGAAAAGGGCCGCGTCGTCGAGGGCAACTTCGACAGGTACGACATTGCCCGGCTGGCCGTGGCCCCGGATGTCGAGGCGGTAGACATGGTAGCCCCGCTGCGCGAGCAGCGTCGCCAATCCTCCCCCCGTGGGCCGGTCGAGCGTCCGGCTATCGGCCATCATCGCGTGACTCAGCAGCAGCACACCACGCGCTCGGCCGCTGGCCGGGTGGTGCGCGCAGCCCAGCTGC
>CAYOOG010000105.1:0-9287 GCA_964405515.1 uncultured Alphaproteobacteria bacterium
ACAAGGGGTACTACTTCACCGGTGATGGATGTCGTCGCGACGAAGATGGCTACTACTGGATCACCGGCCGCGTCGATGATGTCATCAATGTCTCGGGTCACCGCATGGGAACGGCCGAGGTCGAAAGCGCCCTGGTGGCCCACGGCAAGGTGGCCGAGGCCGCCGTGGTCGGCTTCCCGCACGAGATCAAGGGCCAGGGCATTTACGCCTACGTCACCCTGAACGCCGGTGAAACGGCTGACGACGAGCTCCGGCAGGAGTTGGTCAAGTGGGTGCGCAAGGAAATCGGCCCGATCGCCGCGCCCGACCATATCCAGTGGGCGCCGGGCCTGCCCAAGACCCGGTCCGGCAAGATCATGCGCCGCATCCTGCGCAAGATCGCCGCCAACGAGCACGATCAGCTGGGCGATGTCTCGACCCTGGCCGATACCAGCGTGGTCGACGACTTGGTGGCCAACCGCCTGGGCAAGTAGGGGGGATTAGCTCTGGGCAGTATATCCACAACATGTTGTGGATAACTTTCTATATGTGGGGGCCCGCCACCTTGACTTAAGAAAAATGGCTGGTTTTTTTAACAGAAAATTTCCCATTAAAGCCTACTTACATTCATTACACTTATATTAAAAAATATCGGTGTTTTTTTAATTACCTTGCCCGTCATTAAAAAATATGAGATAAATCTTAACATAATTTGCTGCCTAATTTCAGACTTAATTATGCCGTTTAGGTTGGAACAACCCTATGAAACGAGAGGATTTTGCTGATTCTCCGTCCGGTCGCTTGGTCTCAACTATTGATGACGCCTGGGCCTTTGTTCCAAAACCACTGCCTCCTGCAATTGATATCAGCCCACTTTCAGGTCTGCTGACGGACGCCATAATGCTTATTGGTGAGCTGCGCGGAATCGGCTCCTTACTGCCCAATCCCTATTTGCTGATCGGCCCCTTACAAAAGCGAGAGGCGGTGGCGTCCTCGAACATCGAAGGGACGGTGACCTCTCTTAGCGATCTCTTCAAGCTGGAGGCTGGGGCGAATGAAGCGCGACGGCCTCCGGACACCCGGGAGGTTGCCAACTATGAACGGGCGCTCAAGTACGGCATCGAACGCCTGAAGGAATTTTCTTTATCGTCCCGCTTGCTTCGAGAACTCCATGCAGAGCTCTTAACGGGTGTTCTCGATTACCGGGGCGGAAATAAGCAGCCCGGTGAATTTCGCCGCTCTCAGAATTGGATCGGCGGAATTGCAGGAAATATAGCCTCCGCCCATTTTGTTCCCCCGCCCCCAAATGAACTGGAACAAACGCTAAGTCACCTGGAAAAATTCATTGACGAACCGGGCGAAAATGCAGGTGACATTTTGGTAAAGGTTGCACTTACTCATTACCAGTTCGAGACCATTCATCCTTTTCTGGATGGCAACGGGCGGGTCGGCCGAATTCTTCTTCCGCTCATCTTATGCGAGAAGGATTTATTGCCCGTGCCGCTGCTTTACTTAAGCCCGTATTTCGAGCGCTATCGTGATGAATATATGGGCCGACTGCTTGAGGTAAGTCGTACCGGCGATTGGGTAGGCTGGATCGAATTCTTCTTGAAGGGCATTGTCGAGCAATGCCGGGACACGATTGAGAGAATTAACGACCTGAATAAACTGCGTGAAGAATATCGCGAACATATGAGCCAGTCTTATTCTTCGGCAAAAATTACCGGTCTGGTAGACCGATTGTTTGAAAGCCCAATATTAACAATACCGATGGTTCGTGATGGGCTTGAAGTGTCTTATCCGACAGCTAAGACCTATGTTGAACAGTTGACTGTCGATGGCGTTCTTGTGGAGCCTACAGCTAACGAAAGGCCCCGGTTATTCATAGCCAGCAAAATATTCGCCATCGTGAATCGGTAGCTTCGGACAAAGTATTATTTCCCTAGCCACCCGCTGACGGCGCCACGCACCAGGATCGGCGCGGGCCATAGGCGTAGACCCTCGCCAGACCGGCGGCCACCAGGGCCTCGCCCGCATCCTTGCCGCCGGCCGTTGCCACCCGGGCGACCACGCGGCCGCCATACTTGTCATATCGAATATGGCTGAGGCTGACCGGGCCACCTGTTACGGCGCGGGCCAGTTCCCGGCGGGCGGCAATCGCCAGTTCCATTTCGCCCGGACAGTCACCCTTCAACTCCGGTGCGTCGATTCCGGCAAGGCGCACCAGAACCTGAACCTCCTGGCCCAACCAGATGCGCGCGCGCACTTCCAGGGTATCGCCATCCAGGACACGCAGGACCGCAGCCTCCACCGGGCCGGGCACTTCGTTGCCGGCGGCATTCGCACCGTCCAGAGTGGCCGGGCCCATCACGCCGACGGCCAGGCTCAGCATCCCGAGAATCGCGGGCACGGGAAGGCCTGCCATTCGCCATTTTCCGGTTCGCCGACCCGGCAAACCTTTTTGCCGTCGTGCCATGATGTCACGTCCCCACAACCATTAGGACTATTTCTCATTGAATAGCTTATCTATGGTTGTATATCTGCGTCCAAAAAAACCCCGGCACCGATTGAGCCTGAGGGCAACGCAAGGATAGGAAACCATCTAGAACAAAGCAAGAACTATCTTAGGGGCGGTTCCGGCATGCTCTAGGCGTAGCGTGCTTGGCTGTGCTACCCCGGCGCCCATGACCCGTAGTGAAGAACCATCGGCCCGCGATGCGGCGTTGCATTTGCTGGGCGAGGTGCTGGACCGGCGCCGCCCCCTGGACGAATGCCTGGCCGTTGCGCTGGCCGCCGGTGGTGTTATGGCCGCGCTCGACTCCCGCGACCGGGCCTTCGCCCGGCTCTTGGCCGCCACGGTACTGCGCCGTCTCGGGCAACTGGACGGTGTTATTGAGCTTTGCCTGGACAAGCCCTTGGCGGACGGCGCCGGGATTGTGCAACACATCCTGCGCCTCGGCGCGGCGCAGCTCCTGTTCCTGGAGACCCCGGCCCACGCCGCTGTCGGCGCCACTGTCGATCTGGTGCCCAAACGCCTGGCCAAGTTTCGCGGCCTGGTGAACGCGATCCTGCGCCGCCTTGCCCGCGACGGCTCGGTAATGGCCGCCGACCAGGACGGCCCGCGCCTCAACTGCCCCGGCTGGCTTTGGCGATCCTGGACCGACACCTACGGCGAGGCCACGGCACGGGCCATTGCCGCCAGCCATACGGAAGAGCCCCCCCTTGATTTCAGCTTGAAAAAGGCCAGCCAATCCGCAGCGTGGGCCGAGGCTCTGTCGGCAAGGCCGCTGCCCTGGGGCGGCTTGAGGCGGGCGGCGGGCGGCCGCATCGAAGACCTGCCGGGATTCGGCGACGGCGCCTGGTGGGTGCAGGACGGCGCGGCGGCGCTGCCGGCGCACATTCTCACGGCCGGCCTCGCCCAAGACCCGGGCACGCTCACCGCCTTCGATCTGTGCGCCGCGCCCGGCGGCAAGACCGCGCAATTGGCGGCGGCGGGCTTTCGCGTGGTAGCCGTGGACAGATCCGCCAAACGGCTCGAGCGCCTGACCGCGAACCTCACACGCCTCGGCCTTGAGGCCGAGACCCATGCCGCCGAGGCCGAGAAGTGGCAGCCATCGGATCAGATAAACCAAGCCGACCTTGTGCTCTTGGACGCACCCTGCTCGGCCACCGGCACCATCAGGCGGCACCCGGATGTGGCCCATTTGAAAAGCGCCGAAGACGTTGCTAAGCTGGCCGCCGTGCAGGATCGCTTGCTCGCGGCGGCTGCGAAACTGGTGCGCCCGGGTGGGCGGCTGGTTTACACGGTTTGCTCCCTCGAGGCGGAAGAGGGCCCGGCCCGCGCGGAGGCTTTTCTCCAGCAACAGACGGAATTCGAGCGCCTGCCCTTAGTCGCGGCGGAGTTGGGCGGCTGGACCGAGGGCATCACGGCGAACGGCGACCTGCGCACCTTGCCGTCGCACCTTGCCGGCGAGGGCGGCCTCGACGGGTTTTACGCCGCGCGCCTGGTGCGTATTTCCTAGGTACACTTGCCGCAGAGCCGCCGGACTGCTAATCAATTCGTCATGCAACAGCCCACCCGCATTGCGCCCTCCATTCTGTCCGCCGATTTCGCCTACCTCGGCACGGAGGTACAAGCGATCGCCGGCGCCGGCGCCGATTACATTCACATCGACGTCATGGACGGCCATTTCGTGCCCAACATCACCATCGGCGCGCCTGTGGTCGCCGCCTTGCGGCCGACCAGCAAATTGCCCTTTGACGTGCACCTGATGATCGCGCCGGTGGACCCCTTTATTCAGGACTTCGTCGAGGCCGGGGCCGATATCGTCACCGTGCATCCGGAATCAGGCGCCCACCTGCACCGCACCGTGCAGTTGATCAAATCCCTGGGCGTCAAGGCCGGTGTCGCTCTTAATCCAGCAACGCCGGTCGACGTTGTAACGCCCGTGTTGAGTGACCTCGATCTGGTATTGGTCATGACCGTCAACCCGGGCTTCGGAGGCCAGGCTTTTATCGGCAGCCAGTTGGAAAAAATCACGCGGTTGCGCGCGCTCATTGACGAGCAGACGGCGGCAAACGGGCGGACTATCGACCTGGAAGTGGACGGCGGCATCAACGCCGAGACCGCGGCGAAGGCCGTGGCCGCGGGCGCCGACGTTCTGGTTGCCGGTACGGCCACCTTCGAAGGCGGAGCCACGGCCTATGCGGATAACGTCAAGCGCCTTCGTGGCGCCTGAAGAATGACCCCGGGAGGCCTGTCCCAGCGATTGTTGCGGGGCCTGAGCCGGGTCGGGCTGGCCAGCCCCATTTACAACATCACCCTGGGCGGCTTCACGCCCCGCGACATTGAATTTATTCCCAGCGACCCCTGGCCCGGCGACGAGGACGCCGCCAACGCCATGTTCCAAGGCGACTATCGTTTCCTTGGCGAATCCCATAACACCGCCGGCGACGCGCCCTGGGGCCTGACAACCCAAGCAGCAAGCGAGGCCTGGCTGGCCGAAGCTCACAGCTTCGGGTGGCTGCGCCACTTCGCCGCCACGCCCGGCGACACGGCGGCAAGGCACGCCCGCGCCCTGGTCGATTCCTGGATCAAGGTTTGCGGCAGCTGGCAGGACCCGGCCTGGCGCACGGACGTCCTGGGACGCCGGCTGGTGGCCTGGTTGAGCAATGCCCAGTTGTTGCTCGACAACACCAGCACGGAATCCCGCAACGCCTTCCTTGCCTCCCTTGGCCGCCAGTACCGCCATCTGGCGCGCAGCGCCGCCAAGGCCGAGGCGGGAAGCGCCCGCATGGCGGCTCTTACCGGCCTTGCCTTCAGCGGCCTTTGCCTGCCCGGCGGCCAGCGCCGCCTGAACAAGGCCTTGGCGGCTTTGAGCCGCGAACTCGACATACAGGTGCTGGCGGACGGCGTGCATGTCTCGCGCAATCCGGCCACGCATATGGAAGTGCTGCGCCACCTCATCACCCTGCGCGCGGCACTGATGGAGGCCGGCCGGGACGTGCCGCAAGCCCTGCAGAACGCCATCGATCGCATGACACCCATGCTGCGATTCTTCCGCCTGGGCGACGGCACCCTGGCCACGTTCAACGGCGGCGGCGAAGGGGTCAAGGCGGATATCGATCTGGTCCTGGCAAAGGCCGATGCCAAGGGCCGCCCGCCCGCATCGGCGCCCCATGGCGGATATCAGCGGCTTGAGGCCGGGAAGGCTATCGTGGTCATGGATACCGGACGGTCGCCACCAGGGCGTTACAGCGGCCGCGCCCACGCCGGCATTATGAGCTTCGAGGCCAGCATCGGCCGGCAAAGGCTGATCGTCAATTGCGGGCCGGCGCCCGAACGCCGGCGGAGTGATGGACGCCGCGACGAATGGCAACGGGTCAGCCGATCCAGCGCAGCCCATTCCACACTGATTATTGACGACACCTCCTCGGCCCGCTTCAAGGGCGGCGCGCGCCTGGGCCATCCCATCCGGCGGGGGCCCACGGAGGTTGCCGTCAGCCGCGAAGATTCGGAGGAGAATACCTGGGTCGACGCCGCCCACGACGGTTACAACAAACTCTTCGGCCTGGTGCACCGGCGGCGTCTGTTCCTAAGCGGAAGCGGCGACGACCTGCGCGGAGAGGACATCATCACCAGCCCCCACCCGCCGGACAGCGCCAGCCTACCCTTTGCCATTCGTTTTCATTTACACCCGGATATCAAGGCGTCATTGGTGCAGACCGGCGAATCCGCGCTGCTGCAATTGCCCGACGGCAGCGGCTGGAAGCTGCGGGCCGACGGCGGCACCATTGCGCTGGGCGAGAGCGTCTACATGGGCGAGTCCGGCCGCGTGCGGCGCACCGATCAAATTGTCATTACCGGTACCATCATCGCCGGCGGCGCCATGGTGCGCTGGGGTTTGCGTAGCGTTCGGGCCTGAAGTATCGGCCACGCCCAGGCGGCCGTTCGATGGGGCTTGTGACCACCCGCCGCTTGCAGTAAACGAAGGCGCACCTTGGGGAAAGAAAAACGAAGCGAGTATTTTTGAGCCATGAGCGATTCATTACAAATGCCGTTGGCGCGGGCGCTGATATCGGTTTCCGACAAGACGGGCTTGGTCGAGTTCGCCACTTTCCTGCACGAATGGCGGGTCGAGATCATTTCCACGGGTGGCACGGCCAAGGCCGTGCGCGATGCCGGAATTCCGGTGCGCGATGTATCCGAATACACCGGCTTTCCCGAGATGATGGACGGCCGCGTTAAAACTCTTCACCCCAAGGTTCACGGAGGCATCCTGGCCCTGCGCGGTAACCCGGACCACATGTCGGCCCTGGTTGAACATCAGATCGGCACCATCGATTTCGTCGTCGTCAATCTTTATCCCTTTGAGGAAACCGTTGCCGGGGGCGCCGACTTCGCCACCTGTATTGAGAATATCGACATCGGCGGTCCTTCAATGATCCGCGCCGCCGCCAAGAATCATGCCCATGTCACGGTTGTCGTGGATGCCGATGACTATCCCCTGGTCAGCGCCGACATGGAGGAAAACGGCGGCGTGACGACGACCGGATTGCGCCGCACGCTGGCCGCAAAGGCCTACGCCCGCACCGGCGCCTACGACGCCGCGATTTCCACCTGGTTCGCCGAGCAGGCCGGGCAGCCCTTTCCCGACCGCATGGTCTTTGCCGGCAACCGCCAACAGGATCTACGCTACGGCGAGAACCCGCACCAGAAGGCGTCGTTCTACGTCACTCTGGCCCGCCGCCAGGGCATCGCCACGGCGGAACAGATTCAGGGCAAGGAACTGAGCTACAACAATCTGAACGATACCGACGCCGCTTTCGAACTGATCTCGGAATTCGACCCGGACCTTGAAGGCCCCGTGGCCGCTATCATCAAGCACGCCAACCCCTGCGGCGTGGCGCGCGGGGAAAATCTAGCCGACGCTTACAAGCGGGCGCTCAGGTGTGATCCGGTCAGCGCTTTCGGCGGTATCGTCGCCTTCAACCAACCCCTAGACGCGAAGGCGGCGGAGGAACTGGTGAAAATATTTACCGAGGTTGTCATCGCACCCGGCGCCACGGCGGAGGCAAAGGACGTTCTGGCCGGGCGCCAGAACCTTCGGCTCCTGTTGACCGAAGGTCTTGCCGACCCGTCGGCGGGGGGCATGACGGTCAAGACCGTGGCCGGCGGGTTCCTGGTGCAGGGCCGGGACAACGGCCACGTTGGCGCGGAAGATATGGAGGTGGTGACAAAGCGCAGCCCCAGCGAAGGCGAAATCGCCGACATGCTCTTTGCCTTTACCGTGGCCAAGCACGTCAAGTCCAACGCCATTATCTACGTCAAGGACGGCGCCACGGTGGGCATCGGCGCCGGTCAAATGAGCCGCTTGGATTCGTCCCGCATCGCCGCCAGAAAATCAGCGGACGCGGCGGAGGCGTTGGGCGAGGACGAGCCCCTGACCAAGGGTTCGGTTGTCGCGTCGGATGCTTTCTTTCCCTTCGCCGACGGTCTGCTGGCCGCGGCCGAGGCCGGCGCCACGGCGGTCATTCAACCGGGTGGATCGATGCGCGACGAGGAGGTTATCGCCGCCGCCGACGAGGCCGGCCTGGCCATGGTCATGACTCGCATGCGCCACTTCCGGCACTAGGTCACATACACACAAACGCCATTCCGCCTATCCCGTCATCCCGCGCGCTACACGAGCCCAAGACTTAGCGCGGGCGCTTCCAGGCGCCTATTCATGCTTAAGAACATAAAAAGAACACTTGAAAAAAGTGCAATAATAGTATATAGATAGCCTTCCCGTTCAGCAGCGCCCAACCCCGGCGCTTGCGCTGAGCGGTACCCGCCCCCAAACGATACCCAATCCGCCCCCGGACTCTGACCTAGGAGCCGGACATGGCCAAAATTACTCTCGATATACCTCTCTCTGAGGTCAAGAAGCACATTCCCAAATACGTAAAGAACAACCGGGCCCTGCAACAGCAACTCATGACCGAGGCTCGGGGGCGGAATCGCCTGAACAAGAACAGAACCGTCGGCATGCACAAGAGCGATTTGGAAAAAGCGTTGATCGCTGATCTTCAACGCAAGCTCACCACCATGCTCCCCAAGATGAAAAAGACGCTGGAGGGGGAAATCAACAATCTGGTCACCGCCAAGACGCTCGGTTGGGTCAAGCTAAACCAAAATCCCGGCAACCGCTTCGTGCTGGTGGATAGGTCCGGTTGTGTCATTCAGGGTTTTGACTCGAAGGACATCAGCAAGACGGACACGGTGAACCGGCAACTAATTACGGCTACCGATTTCAAGGCGCATGCCGAGCTGCCTCAAGTCGAAAATAACATTCCCTACATGTATGCGGACAGCGAGGGTCACGTGACGGTAGGAATAGGCCATAAGTTTGAAAACGAAACCGAAGCCACTTTTGTGCCGTTTTACCAAGAACTCTCAGGCAATCAGAAAAATACAAATGTTAGTGCTAATGATAAGAGGCAAGCATACAAGGACATCAAAACATATTGGAGAAACAATCCAAATTCTGCCGCGAAAGCCTATGAGAATGAGACCAACTTAAGACTTGAGGCGGTAGACATAGATCGTATTTATTCAGCAGACTTTATCGAGCACTTGGGGCGGGCAGAAAGTGCACTTCAGGATATGGATAGTTACCCGCTGGATGCGCAGATAGGTATTCTCGACCTTGTTTACAATTCTGGTAGTTTAGGCGGGTATCCAAAATTTACAAAAGCAGTAATGAATAGAAACTAGGGTCCAGACTCATTAAATCCACCATATGACTGTGACAACGATGCACAGG